>DATLUO010000279.1 GCA_035533075.1 Pirellulales bacterium
CTCGTCGAAGACGATCAGTCAGGGTAAGATACCTGCATGACCACTGAAGCCACCAAAACCGAAGTCGGCAGCTACTTCGTCGCCAATTACCCGCCGTTCTCGCAATGGTCGGCGGAGGCCTTGCCCGACGCTCGCCAGGCGTTGGAGAGTCCGCCGCGCGACGTCCCGCTGGGCCTGTACCTGCACATTCCGTTCTGCCGCAAGCGGTGCAAGTTCTGCTATTTCCGCGTCTACACCGACAAAAACGGCGGCGACGTCGAACGCTATGTCTCGGCCCTGTCGCGCGAAATCGAGCTGGTCAGCCGGCTGCCGGTGATGGGCGGGCGGCCCTTCCGCTTTGTCTATTTCGGCGGCGGCACGCCCTCGTTTCTCAGCGGGCGGCAGCTCACGTCGCTGGTCGACCGGCTGCGGGCCAACATCAACTGGGATCACGCCGAAGAGGTGACCTTCGAATGCGAACCCGGCACGCTTTCGCAGCCTAAGCTGGCGACGCTCAAAGAGCTGGGCGTCACGCGGCTGAGCCTGGGCGTGGAGAACTTCAGCGACGCCATTCTGGAAGAGAACGGTCGGGCACATCTGTCGGCCGAGATTTACAAAGCCTGGGACTGGATCAAGGCACTGGAATTCCCCAACGTAAACATCGACCTGATCAGCGGCATGGTCGGCGAGACGTGGGACAATTGGCGAGACAACCTCCGCCGCACGATCGAGCTTGAACCCGACAGTGTGACGATCTACCAGATGGAACTGCCGTTCAACACGGTTTATTCGCGCGACATTCTGGGCCACCAGATCGAGACGCCCGTGGCCGACTGGCCCACCAAGCGGGCCTGGCAGAGCTATGCCTACGACGAATTGCTGGCCGCGGGCTACAAGATTTCCAGCGCCTATACGCTGGTGAAGGACAAGAGCAAAGTCAACTTCAGCTATCGCGACAACCTCTGGCGTGGCAGCGACCTGCTGGCCACCGGCGTGGCGAGTTTCGGGCATGCCTCCGGCGTCCACTACCAGAACCTGACCGAGTGGGGCAGCTACCTGGAGTCGCTGGAGGGCGGCGAGCTGCCGTTGTATCGCGGCATGCGGCCGACGCCGCACCAGTTGCTGGTGCGCGAGATGATTTTGCAGCTCAAGACGGGCGAGATCGACGCCGGCTATTTCCGCGACAAATTCGGCGTGGAGGTTCTGGACGAATGGCGGGATGCCTGGCAGGAGTACATTGGCGACGGTTATCTGTCGATCGACGGCGACCGCGTCACGCTCTCGCGCGAGGGTCTGTTGCGCGTCGACAGCCTGCTGCCCGCCTTTTTCGAACCGGAGCACCAGGGAGTGCGATATACGTGAGCGCGGATTTGACCTTCCTGATGGGCAAATTCCCAGCGCGGATTCCGGCCGATCGGCAGTACGCCAAGAACCATCTATGGGCACAACCGCGGGAAGGCACGGTCCGCTTCGGTTTTTCGGCTTATGCCGTGCGGCTGCTGCAAGATGTCTACTTCCTGGAGTGGTCGGTCGACGCCGAAACGCCGCTGGCCGAGCGGCAAGCGATCGGGGCCATTGAAAGCTCCAAGGCTGAAAGCGATCTGTATGCTCCCATGGCGGGCCGGCTGGTCCGCTTCAACGAACGCTTGCTGTCGGACCCCTCCGGCATTAACGTAGACAACTACGGCGAGGGCTGGCTGTTCGAAATGGCGGGTAGCGGCGAGTCGCTGCTGTCGCCTGAAGAGTACCTGGCCCACCTTGAAACGAGCTGGGCCGTCGCCCAACGGACGATCAAGGGGCAGATCAACGAAGAATGAGGAGGAAATAAAGTGACGGTTCGCGGACATGTTCGTAACGGAGTAATCGTACTGGATGCCCAAGCAATCTTGCCCGAGGGCGCCGCGGTGGTGGTCAGCGTTGTGGATGCAGATGTTGAACCAGCGCCGCGCAAGGACCGACCCGCGCTCAGGCATTCGGGGACGTTAAAACTAGGCCGCGACGCGTCGCGGCGGATCGACCAGGAGCTTTATGGAGAACCTGATGAGTGAAACCGCTATTCGCAGACACATCATTTTTCATTGCGCTCATGAACGTCGAAGACCTCGTTCATGCCGACGCCCATCATTACATGGCCCGCGAGGGTATTGACATCGTCACGACCGACTGGGTGCTTGTTGAAGTCGGCAATTATTTGTCACGTCGACTCGGCCGTGAACGATTTGAGCCGCTGGTGGCTGATCTGTTGATCGATCCACGATTCGGTATCTTCAATGCCGACCATGAAGATTTTGAATCGGGCCTCCAACTTTATCACCAGCGGCAGGACAAGCACTGGTCGATGAACCGACTGCATTTCATTCAACGTGATGGACCGCGAAGGATTGACGGACGCCCTGACTTCGGATCACCACTTTGAACAAGCCGGATTTCGCATCCTGCTGGGAAACTGACCAAGGAGACCAGATGGCAATGCCCAATAAACTCACCGTCGTCATCTCTCAGGGCCAGAGCGCCAACCCGGTCAAACGGAAGCTGGAAGAAGACATCGTCGCCGGGCTGCTCTTCGAGCGGGGCGTCGAGGTGACCGTGATTCCGCACTTGTACGACCTGCCGCCCGACGGCACCGGCATGCTCTGTCTGCAAAGCATCACGGGCAACATGGTCGTGTTGAGCTGGCTCTTTCCCCGGGCCGCCCATTGGACGCTTGACCGCAACGGCATCCACGGCCGCGTCGGCACCAGCCTGCTCGTGGCTGAGGAGGACGAAAGCGATGAGGATGAAATCGACGAAGAGGCCGGCGACGAGACGCACCGCGTGGCCGACGATCGGCCCATGCCCGACCGCACCATCTACTGCATCGACCTGCGGGCAGGCAACGAGGCGGCCACCTTCATGGAAGAGGTCCGCCGCATCACGGCCGAAACGTCGGTGCAGACGGTCGGCATCGACCTGATGGGTTGGATCAAAGGCGCTCCCAAGCCCGAACAACTCGATCGCTATCTGCACTCCGGCAACGGCAACGGGAACGGAAAGCCACCGGTAGGTTCTGCCGCTGCCTCCCCACCCCCAATCCCCGACCCCGAGCCACCAACCCCCGTCCGCATCGACGAACCGACCGCCCGTCGCTGGTATCCGGTGATCGACTACAGCCGTTGCACGAACTGTCTGGAGTGCCTCGATTTCTGCCTGTTCGGCGTGTATGGCATTTCGTCGGCCGAGGCGATCCTGGTGGAGCAGCCCGACAACTGCCGCAAGGGCTGCCCGGCGTGCAGCCGCGTTTGCCCGGAGAACGCCATTATCTTCCCGCAGCACAAGTCGCCGGCGATTGCCGGCAGTGCCAACGGCGAGGCGGGCGGACTGAAGATCGACCTCTCCAAGTTGTTCGGCGCCCCGGACGCCTTGCAAGTGGCCGTGCTGGAGCGCGACGTCGAGTTGGTCGCGGCCGGTAAGGAGGCGGTCGGCATGACCATCGGCATCCCCAAGCGTCAGCCCGAAAAGGACGACGGTCCCAAGGACGAGCTGGACCGTTTGATGGACCAGCTCGACTTGGATCTTTAGCTCACTCTGTCGCCGGCCGCGCAAATGAAGTAGGTTGGACCGCATGAGCGGAACATTGCCAACCTGGCTGGAACGGTGGCTGGGCGTTCCGGCCGCCGGTTCCGGAGAAGGCACCGCCTGGTCGCTCGACTATGCCTGGCCGTGGGCCGCCTGGGCCACTCTGCTGTTCCTGCTGGCGGCCGCAGCCTGGACCGTTTTGTGGTATCAGCGAGAGGCGGCGCCGGCGGGCAAACTCTATCGCTGGATGCTGGCCGGTCTGCGGCTGACGCTCGTCGCATTGCTGCTCGCCATGCTGGCCAACTACGTGCTCTCGCTCAGTCGCACCGGGCTGGCGTATGTCGTCGTGGTCGTCGACGATTCGGCCAGCATGGGCACCGTCGACCGTTATGAAGACGAAAAGCTGCGCGAGACGGTCGCCAGGCACCTGAAGCAGGCCCGGTTGAGCGAGGCCACGCGGTTGAACATCGGCAAGAGCCTGCTCTTGGAAAACAACGCCGCGCTGCTCAAGGCATTGGCCCGCAGTTATAAGCTGAAACTTTACTTCGTCTCCGACTCCGCTCGACTTCAGCCCGGCGACGCCGACGATCTGGCCAAAGTGGTCCGCGATGCCGAGAGCCTGGGCGAAAGCACGCGGCTGGGCGACGGCCTTGGCGCCGTCATCGACGATTTGCGGGGCAACCCGCCCAGCGCCGTGTTGGTGTTTTCCGACGGCATCAGCACCGACGGGAGCACGCTGGCCGATGCCGCGGCGCGGGCGCGTCGCAAGGGCGTGCCGCTGTTTACCGTGGCGTTGGGAAGCGAAATGCCGGTCCGCGACGTGGAACTGAGCGACGTGCTGGTCGACGAGGTGGTGTTCGTCGACGACGTGGTCAACTTCGAGTTCAAGCTTTCGTCGACCGGCCTGGAGGGGCGGCAGGCCAAAGTCGTGCTGCGCCGCAAAGACGATCCCGCGCCGCTGGCCGAGACGACCGTCACGCTCGGCAAGGATGGCGAAACGGACCGCGGCCGGCTGGCGTATCGGCCCACCGAGGTGGGCGAATACGATTACCTGGTCGAAGTCGAGCGCGTCGACGACGAAAACCAACGCGACAACAATCGCCAGCAGCGGCACGTCAGTGTGCGAAAAGAGCAGGTCCGCGTGCTGCTGGCCCAATCCTACCCAAGCTTTGAGTTTCGCTATCTGAAGCACCTGCTGGAACGCGACAGCACCGTGAAACTGCGCACGGTGTTGCAGGAGTCCGACCCGGAATACGCCCAGCTCGACGAGACGGCGCTGGCCGTGTTTCCGGTGCGGCGGGAAGATCTGTTCGAGTACGACGTGATCGTTTTCGGCGACGTGAACCCGGCGTTTTTGAGCGGCACGGCGCTGGCGCACATCAAGGCCTTCGTGGAGGAGAAGGGGGGCGGCGTGGTGTTTGTTTCCGGGCCGCTGTACACGCCCGCCGCCTACCGCGACTCACCGCTGGCCGAATTGCTGCCGATCGACTTCGAAAGTCCGGCCGGCACCGAGCCCGGTGAAATCGTCAACGATGCGTTCGAGGTGCAGCCGACCGAGGCGGGCCTGGCCGGTCCCACGATGCAGCTTGGCGACAGCCCGGCGGAGACACTGGAAATCTGGCAACGTCTGCCGCCGCTGTATTGGTTGTTCGCCGCCCCCGCGCTGAAGCCGGCGGCGCGCATCTGGGCCGAGCACCCGTTGCGGGCCGGTCCCGACGGCCGGCGCCTGCCGGTGATCGTGATGCACTACGTCGGCTCCGGCAAAGTGGTGTTTCATGCCACCGACGAAACGTGGCGCTGGCGGTTCCGCGTGGGCGATGTTTACTTCGCGCGCTACTGGGTGCAGACCATTCGCTTTCTGAGCCGCTCGAAGCTGTTGGGCAAAGACCGCTCGGCCGAGCTTACGGCCGACCGCCGCGAATATCGCCGCGGCGAGAACGTCCGGCTGCGGGTGCGGTTTTTCGACGACCGCCAGGCGCCGGCCGACGACGACGGCGTGACCGTGATCGTGGAGCGCGAGGGAGAGAAGAACGAGCGGCTCGTGTTGCACCGCAACGCCGGCAATCGCGGGGTGTTCGAGGGGCTCGTCAGCCGCCCGGCCGACGGCGCCTATCACGTATGGGTTGCCACGCCGACCTTGCCGGGCGACGCGCCGGCGACCGACTTTCGCGTCGTCGCTCCGCCGGGCGAGCGTGCCCGACTGCAAACCGACGTGGCCGCGCTGCGCCGCGCCAGCTCGGAAACGCGCGGCCGGTCGTACACCCTCGCCACGGCGGAGCGGTTGCTGAAAGACTTGCCGCAAGGGAGGCAGGTCAAGACCGACCCCTTGCCACCGCTGCCGCTGTGGAACCACTGGCTGCTGATGGTGATCTTTCTCACGCTGTTGATCGGCGAATGGGTCTTACGAAAGGCCCGCGGGATGCTGTGATCACGCGCGGCCTGCGACACGCGTGTCGCGTCGGCACGTGCCGCCGGGCGTGGGCGGCAAAAGCGTCGCGCGCGACGCATTTGTCGACCGTAGCCCTTTCGCGGGAGCGAGAGGAAAGCTGTTGGCGCCGTCTCCTATCGGCATCTGCTGCCGGAGACTAAACGGGCCGACGTCACTTTGGCCGCGCGCGGCCAAACTGCCGCGTAGCGGAAAGCCGTTATTCCGCGACCGTGCGACACGCGTGTCGCATGAATGCTGCACAGGACCGTATGGTTCCCCCCAGTTCGGCCCTCTCCGCCGAAGTCAAAGGCGTCGCACTTCGGCTGCGCGCAGCCGAAGTGGCAGCGGCCCGTTTCGCCTCTGGCGGCAGGCGCGGATGCGACACATCTGTCGCAGGGTCGCCAGGTGACGGCTTTCCTCACGCTCCAGCGAAAGGGATGGTGTGGATGCTGTTGCGTCACCAGTTCGCCCCCGGAACCCGCCCGTCGTCCGGAATCAGGGCGGCGCTCCACGACATCTGACTTACGCCGGTTGTGATCGAACGAACGCTGCCGTCGGCCATGGCGACGTTCATGGAGGCTGGGTGATAACATTGGCTTAGGTTCGGATCGGCCAGGGTGGGCGTGACGCCGATTTGCGGCAAGGGAAAGAGTCCCGTATAGTTCGGCTGGCCCGGCAATTCATCCGGATTCGGCCAATAGGGTCCCGCGCTGTTCAGATAGGCCGGAAAAGGCCACGACATGAAGTTCTCCGCCGTGCCGGTCTGCGGATCGATCGCCGGGTATGCCGGAAAGCAGCCGGACGCCTCGACCATGGCCGCCGTATTCGAGGTGCCGTCGGGGATTTTGCCCATGGCATACGGCGATGATTGCCCCTGCAGATTAAACGTGCCTTGGGCACCGAACAACACCAGGTTTAGCGCGTAGTTGGAGGTGGCGGTCTTCCCGTCGAGAATGGCAATTCCATTGTTGGTCGTTGGATCGGACGGGCAGACATGAATGGGAGCAAGGGGAAAGTACTGGCCTCCCAAATACCCCCGGTTGGGTCCGTCCTGAGTAAACTGGGTGAACACGTTGCTCTGCTCATAGAAAGGCAACAGGGCATAGAAAGCGCTGCCTTGGGCGGCGTTTCCGGTCTGTTGGTTGACGATTTGGTAGAAATTACTGGGCGGCAGCTCGCCGCGTTGGTCGTTGAATTGATGCAGCGAGAGCATAAGCTGTTTCATATTGTTGGCGCACTGAGTGCGGCGGCCCGACTCTCGCGCGGCTTGCACGGCCGGCAGCAGCAGCGCGACCAAGATGCCGATCACTGCGATGACGACCAACAACTCCACCAACGTAAAGCCGGCGCGTGCCGATCCGGTTCGATTCACCATACCACCGATCGAGCGCGGCCGGCGCCGGCGAAGAAAGCAGGCATCCGGTGGCACCTTTCCCGAGAAAGAGCCGTTCCCCATTCGATTCCAGGGCAGGTCTTCTGACTTCCGGATCGTTCTACCGGCTGCGCCTTCCCGTGTCGCACGGCGGAGTTCTTTCCGCAGAGTCGATCACAGTGGTTTGAAGCAGCGTTCGTCCCCGGTTACAGCGGCTGGACCGCAACGGATTTGCACCGTTTTCCCTATTCTTCTCGCGGCGCGACAAGCGCACGAGACACCCTGAATCACCCCCCGAGTTTACCCAGCCCCGCCTCGCTGTCAACGGGCTCGACAGTCGAACCTGAACGCCGCACACTGAACTCTGAACTCCAAACCCCCGCGCTGCCAGAAATCGTTCCATGTCGCTCCTCGACCGTCTCTTCGGCCTCAACGACGAAGTGGCCGCCGTCATCGGCGGGGCGGGCCGCATCGGCAAAGCGCTTTGCCGGGCACTCGCTTTCGCCGGCGCCGATGTGGCCATCCTCGATATCGACGTCGCGGCCGCCGAAGCCCTGGCCGCCGACCTGCGAGCGGCCACGGGCCGGCGACTGCTGCCGCTGGCCATCGATGCCACACGCGAAGAACAACTTGCCGAAGCCGTGGCGACGATTACCCACCATCTTAGACCGCCCGTCATGCTCGTCAACTCGGCCCAGTTCCGTGGCGCCGGCTTCTATTCGTCGAACGTCGAAGATTATCCGCGCGAAGCCTGGGACAAGGTGCTCGAGACCAATCTCACGGCCGTCCATCTGGCCTGCCAGGCGTTTGGCCGGTCCATGATTGCCCACGGCGGCGGACGCATCGTCAACCTGGCTTCGACCTACGGCCTGGTGTCGGCCGATCCACGCATTTACGGAGCTTCCGGTGTGAATTCTCCGGTGGCCTATGGCGCCGCCAAGGCGGGCGTCATTCAGCTCACGCGTTACCTGGCCGTCCACTGGCGCGACAAGAACATCCGCGTGAATTGCCTGGTGCCGGGCGGCGTGTTCGACAACCAGTCGCCCGAATTCGTGGCCAATTACTGCGAGCGCACGCCGCTGGGCCGCATGGCCGAGCCGGAAGACTATCAGGGCGCCGTGCTGTTCATGCTCTCGCGGGCCAGCGACTACATGACCGGCTCGGTCGTCACCGTGGACGGCGGCTGGACCGCCTGGTGAAAAAAAGATGACTTTCGTCCGGCAGGATGGTATAAGTGCGTTCGGTGGCTGGAAGCTGGCCGCGATCGACCTAGTAATCCCGAAAAACGCGCCGCCGGCCGGCGATGCCCCGGTGGTGGCGCTACCGGGGCATCGCCGCGGCGGAGCGTGTTGCGCGGAACTACCGATCGAGCGCGGCTCTGCCCCAGCCACCGCTGCACGAGCCACCTTTCCCATGGAGTCTCCGCTATGGACCTTTCTTCCGCGCGCGAGCTGCTGCGCAAGCAATTCGGTTTCGATGATTTCCGTCCGGGCCAGAGCGACGTGATCGGCCACCTGCTCTCCGGCCGCTCGGCCGCCGCAGTCTTTCCCACGGGCGGCGGCAAGTCGTTGTGTTATCAATTGCCGGCGCAACTGATCTCCGGCCTGACGATCGTCGTCTCGCCGTTGATCGCGCTGATGAAAGACCAGATCGACGGGCTGAAGCGCCGCGGCGTGGCCGCCGAACGGCTCGATTCGACGCTCTCGGCCGAAGAGTCGTCGAGCGTGATGCGGCGGGTGCGCGACGGCAGCCTGCGGCTGCTCTACGTGGCGCCCGAGCGGTTCAACAACGAGCGGTTCCGCGAGTCGATGGCCCGCATCAAGATCGGCCTGTTCGCGGTCGACGAAGCGCACTGCATTTCGGAATGGGGCCACAGCTTCCGGCCCGACTACTTGAAGCTGGCCCGTTTCGCCAAGACCTACCGCGCCGAGCGCGTGCTGGCGCTCACCGCCACGGCCACGCCCCAGGTGCTCGACGACGTCTGCCGCGAATTCGCCATCGAGCCGCGCTGCGCCGTGCGCACCGGTTTTTATCGTCCCAACCTGACGCTGGTCACCACGCCCGTCGCGGCGGCCGAGCGCGACGCCCTGCTGCTCAAGCGGCTGCAAGGCTCTCCGACGGGACCGACGATTGTCTATGTCACACTGCAGCGCACGGCTGAGGCGGTGGCCGAGCGTCTGGCCGCCGCGGGCCTCTCGGCCCGGCCGTATCACGCCGGCATGGAAGACGACGCGCGTGACCACGTGCAAGAGTGGTTCATGCAGTCGCAGGCCGGGATCGTGGTGGCCACGATCGCTTTCGGCATGGGCGTCGATAAGGCCGACATCCGCTACGTCTACCATTACAATCTGGCCAAGAGCCTGGAGAACTACTCGCAGGAGATCGGCCGGGCAGGCCGCGACGGCAAGAAATCGACGTGCGAGCTGCTCGTCTGCCCTGACGATCTGTGCGCTCTGGAGAACTTCGCCCACGGCGATACACCCACGCGGGCCAGCGTGCGCGGCCTGCTCGGCGACGTGTTCGCCAACGCGGGCGACTTCGACATCTCGACCTACGAGTGCGCCAGCCGTCACGATATCCGGCCGCTGGTGGTGCAGACGCTGTTGACATATCTGGAACTCGACGGCTATCTCGAAGCGGGCACGCCATTTTACTCGCGCTACAGCTTTCAGCCGCTGGTCTCGTCGCAAGAGATGCTGTCGCGGTTCGAGGGGGAGCGACGCGAGTTTCTGGCCAGCGTGCTCAGGCACACCGAGAAGGCCCGGACGTGGTTCCACATCGATCTCGACAAGACGGCTGACGTCATCCAGCAGCCGCGCGACCGCATCGTGCGGGCCTTCGACTACCTCGCCGAGCAGCGGCTGGTCGAGCTCAAGGCCGAGGGAGTGCGGCAGACCTACCGCTTGCTGAAGAAGCCCGGCGATCTGGAGGCGTTGGCCGACGATCTTTTCCGCCGCTTGACGGAGCGCGAGCAGCGCGAGATCGAGCGGTTGCAAGCGGTGTTGTCGTTGGCCGGCCACGACGGCTGCCAGGTGGCGTTGTTGGCCGGGCATTTCGGCGAGCGGCTGGCGAAGCCGTGCGGCCACTGCTCCTGGTGTACCAACGGAGGCCAGCCGACGCGATTGCTGCCGCGGCCGCAACGGGCGATCGACGACGCGACCTGGCGGCGTGCCCAGGCGTTGGCCGCTGAGAAACACGACGTGCTGGGCGAGCCGCGCGCTTTGGCCCGTTTCCTTTGCGGCCTGACGTCACCGCGGCTCAGCGCCGCGCGGCTCGGCGGCAATCCGCTTTTCGGCGCCTTCGCCGACGTACCGTTCGCCAAGGTGTTGGAGCGGGCTGTAAAATAGGGCCTCCGATGCATGCTCTTGTCACCGGGGCCAGCGGCTTTCTGGGGCTCGACCTTGTCGAGCAGCTCGTCGCGCGCGGCGACTGCGTGCGCGCCTTTTGCCGGCGGCCATCGCCGGAACTGGAGGCCCTGGGCGTGGAAACCCTCTTGGGCGACGTGCGCGACGCGGAGGCCACCGCGGCCGCCTGCCAGCGAATCGACGTCGTCTTTCACGTCGCCGCGGTGGCCGGCATCTGGGGACCGTGGAAGCACTTCTATGAAACGAACACGCTCGGCACGCGGCACGTGATTGCCGGTTGCCTGCGGCACGGCGTGCAAAAGCTGGTTTACACCAGCAGCCCCAGCGTGACCTTCGACGGGCAAGAGCAATGCGGCATCGACGAAAGCGCGCCGTATCCCGAACGCTGGCTCTGCCACTATCCGCACACCAAGGCTTTGGCCGAGCAAGAAGTGTTGGCGGCCAACGGACGCGACGGCCTGCTCACCTGCGCTTTGCGGCCGCACCTGATCTGGGGACCGCGCGACCGGCAGCTCGTGCCGCGCGTGATCGACCGGGCACGGCAGAAGCAACTCATCCGCGTCGGCGACGGCAAAAATCTGATCGACATGGTGTTCGTCGAAAACGCCGCTCTGGCTCACCTGCAAGCGGCCGACTGCTTGTTGCCCGCTTCGCCGGTGGCCGGCAGCGCCTATTTCATCAGCCAGGGAGAGCCGGTGAACTGCTGGCACTGGATCGACGGGCTTCTGGCACTGGCCGGATTGCCGGCCGTCCAACGGTCGATTTCGACTCGGGCCGCATACTCGATCGGCGCGGTGCTGGAAGCGGGCTATGCGACGCTTGGAAAGGTCGAAGAACCGCGGATGACGCGATTTCTGGCGTTGCAGCTTGGCAAGTCGCACTACTTCAGCATCGAGCGGGCGCGGCGAGATTTCGGTTACGCGCCGCGCGTCACGACGGCTGAGGGCATGCGACGGCTGAAGAGCAAGCTAAGCAATGGACACGGGCCGTAGCGCAGCTTACAACTTCGAGGGCCGCTTGCGATCTCGTAGCCCGCTCGCTCCGCGAGCGGAACGGCCGTCCAAGGCAGATGACTGTTCGGTACGAAATGGTTTGTCGATCACATCCGCTTGCGGAGCAAGCGGGCTACGATGAGGAGACATCATGGCAGAGCAAGGATGGAAAAAACTCGTGGCCGGACACCCGTGGTTCATCGGGGCCGGCAACTATCCGATACCGGCTTATTCGGAATTCATGCCGTCGCCGCGGCTGGGCCAGAAAGCCTACGGCCGGCGGGTCGATCCACTGCTGTTCGACGAGTCCGATCCCTGGGGCTGGCAGATCACCGAGTACGAACAAGCGTGGGAGCTGTCGCCGGGACTGGAGCATCTGGCGGAACACGTGCTGAAGACCATGCGGCACCTGGGCCGGCGCGAATCAGCGCACGGCATTGCCCGCAACAAGCTGGCCGACAACCCTTATTGGCCGCCGTCGCTCAGCGATGGCGGAGCACCGGAGCACGAGCGTTATGTGTTGCTCATGCCGCTGGCTTTGGCCCGCACGCAAGATGACAAGGGCCGCGTGCGCTGGACGCTGTTCGGCGGCAGCGAACAAGGGCCGGCACGCGCTTTCTGGCGGGGCTTCTTCACGGGGCCCCGCAAGGAAATTCCGCGGCAGACGGCCATCGACTTCTTCAGTCGCTTGCTGGCCGGCGCCTATGGGGAACCGCTCGCCGACGCCGCCGGTCTGCGGCAGGCGGGCTTTCGTATCTTCGCTCCCACGGAGCCGCCTGTTCCCTCCTGGCGCGAAGAGCCGTTGCCGAGCTGGACGGAGCAATTCCAATGGTCACCCAAACAATCTCTGCGGGGCGTGCGTTATCTGCTTACGTTCCAGGCGTTCGCCCGTTTGCCCGGCAAAGTGCGGCAGGCTTACTTTTCGGGCGAGCTGCACTTGTTGCCGTTTCCAGGAAGCCTCGTTTTTTGGGGCGCGCAGCAATACTTGTCGTTGGCCGATGAGCTGCCGACCGCGGTGCAGATTCCGCTGTTGCACCTGTTTCAGCGACACGAAGCGCCGGGCGGCATTCGCGTGCCGCAATCGGGCTGGATGCACGAGCCGCGGCCGGGCACGCAACTGGGAGAGCACGGGCCGTTTCGGAACACGTTCCAGCGCACGCACCGCTGGGCCAAGGTCCACCGCCACGAAGACGAGTTGGCGGTAACTCAGCAGGAAGACAAAGTGGCCCACGTGCTGTTCAGCGCCGCGGCCGACGATATCGGGCTGTATGGCAAGCCAATGGCCCGCAATGCCCAAGTCTGGACCCGCGATCATCACCTGCTGGTCGACGGCCCGCAGGCCAGCCGCGAACAACTGGCCGAGGCCGCCCAACGGTTGGAACAGGGCGGCGTGTTCGGCTACCGCTTTCAGTATCCGGCCATGCGGGTCGGCCGGCACGAAGTCTACTGGCACCGGCCGCTGGCGGCCTACTTCGATGCCAACGGCGAGGCGATGGCGATCGACGACGGGCCGCTCGGTTATCTCACCGCCTACGACGCGGATCGGCCGCGGCCCGATCGGCCCGTCGAGCTTTGGCCGCGGCTCTTGGCCCGCGGGCCGCATAGGCAAGCGATCAAGCTTTTCGCTCACAACCACGACCACCATTATCGCGTCACGGCGATCAACGTCCGCAAGCTGCTCGACGCCTGGGAGCTGCTCGACAAGCGGCCGCTGGCGCGCAGCTTTGCCCGGCAACTGCTCACCTTGCCCAAGGAAGAAAGCCTCGACCAATGGCTCGACGCACTGCCCGGCCGGGCCAGTAATGCCGAGGCCGGCGCGGTGCTGGCCGACACGTTGCGCGGTTGTCTGGCAGCATCGAACGAAGACGGTCGGCCAGAAACGTTGACATTTCAACGCACGGCGCGTCGCTCGTTCGAGTCGGCCTATTGGCGCACAATCTCGCAACTCGCGACCGGTGAATACATCAATAAAGACAACGCCGACTGCGTGCTCGACCAAAAGACCCAGCCGCGCCTGAAACATGACCACCGCGATCTCGACCAGCTCGGCGATTTCCTGTTGGACTACTATCGCCGTCTCATCCGCCGCAAGGAGATGACGGGCAAGGCGCTGGCGGGCGAGCTGCCGTTTCAGTGGCGGACCGATTTCGATTTCAACTGGATGGGCGGTTGGTTGAACAACCAGCAGCAAGTGCTGCGCGAGCGAGACTTGTTGGTGGTCATCCCCGGCCGCGATCGCAAACGGGCCGTGATCATGGCCGATCATTACGACACCGCTTATATGGAAGACGTTTACGGCTATGCCCACGGTGGGCACGGTCCGCGGTTGGCCGCCGCCGGCGCCGACGACAATCATTCGGCCACCGCCGCCTTGATGCTCGGCGCGCCGATCTTCATGGACCTCAGCCGGGCCGGAAAACTCGACTGTGACATCTGGCTGGTCCACCTCACGGGCGAAGAGTTTCCAGCCGACTGCCTTGGTGCCCGGCATCTCTGCCAGTGCCTGGTGGAAGGGACGTTGGAGCTGCACCTCGAAAACGGCCGTCGCCGCGATCTGTCGCGCACGCGGGTGGAGGGCGTCTACGTGCTGGACATGGTGGCCCACAACAACGACCGCGACCGCGACGTGTTTCAGCTCTGCCCGGGCACGAGCCGCGAATCGCTGTGGCTGGCCTATCAGGCGCACCTGGCGAATCGCACATGGAATCAGCTTCGGCCCAAGTGGAACCAGCGGCCCGACCGCCGGCACGCGAAGCGCGGCCGCCGCAGCGCCGACGGCCGCTCGATGCCGGACATCGCACTGCATCCGCACTTACACGGCGAGGTGCGGCCGATCATCGACCCCCGCAGCACGCTCTACAACACGGACGGGCAGATTTTCTCCGACACCGGCGTGCCGGTGGTGTTGTTCATGGAGAACTACGACATCAATCGCAAGGGCTATCACGACACGCACGACACGATGGAGAACATCGACCTCGACTACGGGGCCGCGGTGGCGGCCATCGCGATTGAGTCGGTGGCACGGGCGGCGACGGACAAATAAGAAAAACCCTACAGGCAGACGCAACATGTCTACAACCGTGATAAATTCGGACCGATTACTCGAACGCTTTCTGCGTTACGTCCAAATCGATACCACCGCGGGCGACGGCTCGACCGGCTACCCGAGTTCTCCGGGCCAACTCGTGCTTGGCCGAATGTTGGCCGACGAGCTCCGGGCAATCGGACTCGCTGACGCCGACCAAGACCAGTTCGGCATCGTCATGGCCACGCTGCCGGCAACCTGCCGCGGCGAGTTGCCGGTGATTGCCTTCAATGCCCATGTCGATACCTCGCCGGAAACGACCGGCGCCCACGTCAAGCCGCAGGCCTGGCGAAACTACGACGGCCGCGAACTCGTTCTGCCGGGCGATTCCAGCAAAGTCATCCGCGTGACCGACAACCCGGAGTTGAAAGAACTTATCGGCTGCACGATCATCACCAGCGACGGCACGACGCTGCTGGGTGCCGACGACAAAGCCGGGCTGGCGGTCATCATGGAAGCCATCGCCTGGTTGGCGGAACATCCTGAGATCGAGCGCGGACCCGTCCGCGTGCTGTTTACCTGCGACGAAGAGATCGGCCATGGCGTCGATTACGTCGACCTGAAGAAGCTCGCCGCCGCCGTCTGCTACACGCTCGACGGTTCGGGCACCAACGAGATCGATGTCGAAACATTCTCCGCCGACCTGGCCACAGTCACGGTCCGCGGCGTCAACATTCACCCCTCCATTGGCAAGGGGCGAATGGTCAACGCCGTGCGCGTCGTGGCCGATTTTCTGTCGCGGTTGCCGCGCGACCTGTCGCCCGAAATGACCGACGGACGCCAAGGCTTTTTGCACCCCTACGCCATTGACGGCGGCGTGGCCGAGGTGCGGCTCAAGGTTTTGCTGCGCGATTTCGAGACCCGCAAGTTGGCCGGCCAGGCAAAGGTCATTCACGATGTCGTGGCCGCAACCCGCGCCGCCTGGCCGGGCTGCCAGGTCGATATGGCGGTGGCGCCCCAATATCGCAATATGGCCGACGGCCTGGCCCGCGAGCCGCGGGCCGTGGCCTACGCCGAAGAAGCGCACCGCCGGTTAGGCCGGCAGCCCCATCGGACGATCGTTCGCGGAGGCACTGACGGCTCGCGACTCACCGAGTTGGGCCTTGCCACGCCGAATCTCTCCTCCGGCGAGCACAACCCGCATTCGCCGTTGGAGTGGACCTGCCTGGAAGAGATGGCCGCGGCGGTCGAGGTGGTGGCGATGATTGCCAGGGTCTGGGCGGAGCGATCAGGCACTGTGAAGTAGGGTGCCGCCTACACGAAAGTTCTCTTGACCGCCCGTGGGCAAGCGGTTATTGTCCGGCCCCCAATCCTCATCTCTTCTTGCATATCATGAAACCGACCTGGACGTGGCTTTTCTCCAAGCCCCTGCGATCCGACCGACGTCGATTTCTACGCCTGGCCGCCGTGACCTCCGCCGGACTGGCGACCGCGGGCCTGGCCACCGGCGGCTGCGCGCTGCCGCCCATCCTTCGCTCGCAAAGTCCGGAAGACAGCGAAGATCCGGTTGCCACCAGCGTCAAGCTGATCAGCGATTATGCGCTGGCCGTCGGCGGGTATCCGCTGCACATCGAGTCGATCGGGCTGGTCACCGGCCTGCCCGGCACCGGCAGCGATGTCCCCACCTCGCCGCAACGCGCGGCCTTGCTCGACGAGATGGAGAAGCGCGGCGTCGCCTATCCCAACCAGGTACTGGCCTCGAAAGAGACCGAGTTGGTGCTGGTCCACGCCTACCTGCGGCCGGGCATTCAGAAGGGCGACCATTTCGACGTCGAGATGCGAGTGCCCACCCGTAGCGAGTGTACCAGTCTGCGCGGCGGCTGGCTCATGGAAACGCGTCTGCGGCAGTTCGCCGAAGTGAAAAACCAAATCCTGGAAGGCAAGGTGCTGGCCCTGGCCGAGGGCGCGGTACTGGTCGATCCGTCGGCCGAGGGCGAGCGCGACCGGCTGAAACTCACCCGCGGACGCGTGCTCGGCGGCGGCGTGTCCGCGGAGTCGCGCAAGCTGGGCCTGGCCATCCAGCCCAAGCACCAGCACGTGCTGACGAGCGCCCAGATCGGCAATGCCATCAATCAGCGGTTTCACTCGTTCGATGCGGGCGTCAAGCGCGGGGTGGCCGAGCCCGAGACCGACAAGTACGTGGAGCTGGCCGTTCATCCGCGTTACAAGGACAACGTCGAGCGGTACATGCGCGTGATCCGCGCGCTGCCGCTGAGGGAGAACCCCTCGCAACGTCTAGCCCGGCTGGCGTTGTTGGAGCGGCAGTTGCTCGACCCCATCACGGCGGCGACCGCCGCCATCCGGCTGGAGGCGATCGGCAACGAGGGCGTCAAGCCGCTGCTGAAGGGCGCGTCGGCCGATGACTTGGAGGTGCGGTTTTATTCGGCCGAGGCGCTGGCCTATCTTGACGAAAACGGGGCTGTGCCCGCATTGGCCGAAGCGGCGCGCCATCGGGCCTTCCGCGCCTACGCCCTGACCGCGCTGAGCGCCATGGACGACTACACGGCCTACGAGGCCCTGCGCGACTTGCTCGACTCGCCCAGTGCGGAGACCCGCTACGGCGCTTTCCGTGCGTTGTGGGCCATGAACCCGCACGATGCCCTGGTGCAGGGCGAAAACATGAGCGACCAGTTCAGCTATCATCTGCTCCAGACGAAGGGGCCGCCGATGGTCCATGTCACGCGGAGCTTCCGGGCCGAGATCGTGTTGTTCGGCCCCGACCAGCGGCTGCGCACGCCGTTGATGCTCGACGCCGGCAAAGACATCCAAATCTTCTCGCGCGGCGGCAACGAGATCACCGTCAGCCGCATCGAGATCGGCGACGAACAGAAGCGCGTCGTTTCGACGAAGCTCGACGAGGTGATTCGGGCGGTGGTCGCTCTGGGCGGCAACTACCCGGACGTCGTGCAAGCATTGCAACAAGCCAAATCGCGGCACGCCCTGGACAGCCGCTTTGAGATCGACGCCTTGCCCGCCGGAGGCCGCACCTACGACCGCAAGCCGCGCGACGATGACGAGGACGACGGACGCTCGTTTACGATCGCCAACCCGTTGCCGGGGCTGTTTGCCCGGCCCGGCAAGGACGCGGACGAGCGGCGCAAGGCAAAATCGCACGATGGCGGCGACGATGATCGCCAGCCGTCGTTGCTGGAGAAGCTGACGGGGTGGTTTGATTAGAGGGTTCAGGGTTCAGGAAATTGCAAATCTGCCAACGCCCAACGCCCAACGCCCAACGCCTGAACCCTGAACCCTGAACCCTACCGCCTCGCCTGCCGGACAGCTAAGATGAACAGAGGTATCTTCGCCCAGTCCGTTCCCTCTGCCCCATGCTGAAAGCGCTGGAACTCGTCGGCTTCAAGAGCTTCGCCGACAAGACACGTTTCGAGTTTCCCAGCGGCATCACGGCGGTGGTCGGCCCCAACGGTTCCGGCAAGTCGAACGTCGTCGACGCCATCAAGTGGGTGCTGGGCGAGCAGAGCGTCAAGAGCCTGCGCGGCAAAGAGATGGTCGACGTGATCTTCAACGGCTCGGCCAGCCGTCCCCCGCTCAATGCGGCCGAAGCCACGCTGGTGTTCGACAACGCGGAGCGTCGGCTGGGCCTCGACACGCCGGAGGTCCACGTTACGCGGCGCGTCTACCGCAGCGGCGAGGCCGAGTATCTCCTGAACCGGCAGCCCTGCCGGTTGCGCGACATCCGCGACCTGTTTGCCGGCACCGGCGCGGCCACCGAAGCCTACAGCGTCATCGAGCAGGGCAAGGTCGACGTGCTGCTGCAAGCCTCGGCCAAAGACCGCCGGGCGATCTTCGAAGAAGCGGCGGGCATCAGCCGCTTCAAGGCCAAAAAGCTGGAGACGCTGCGGCGGTTGGAACGCGTCGATCAAAACCTGCTGCGGCTGTCGGACATCGTCGACGAGGTCGGCAACCGCCTGCGCAGCGTGCGCCTGCAGGCCACGAAGGCACGCCGATACAAAGAATACGCCGACCGACTGCAGCAGTTGCGCACGCAGACGGCGCAGGCCGATTGGCGGCGGCTGGGGCAGCGTCTGGCGGAGCTCGACGGCGAGCTGGCCGCGCTGGCCGCCCAGCGCGACGCCGCCTTGGCCGAAGCCGAGCAGCTCGAAAGCCGCGCCTTGGCCGTCGACGCCGAGATGTCGCAGACGCTCGCCCGGCAGCGAGCGTGCGACGGGCGGTCGGCCGACAACCGCGAGCGGACCGCCGCGCGCGAGGCCCTGCTGGACGATCAGCGGGCCCGCCTGCACGAAGCCGACGCCGAAGAGACCCGTTTGCTGCGACAGCTCGCCGCCCTGCGCGTGCGGGCCGGCGATTTCGAGCAGCACCTGTCGGAAAGTATCGCCGCGGTCGAGCAGGCACAGCGCGAGCAAAGCGAACGTCGCCAATCGCTGGCCGAGGCCGAACACGATCTGTCGGCCGGCGACGAAGCCTTCCGGGAACTCCGGGCGGAATTCGAAGCAAGCCGGGCGGCATCGCTGGAGGCCACGCGCGCCGTCGCCGCAGCCGACGCGGAAGCGGCCTCGCTCACGGCTCGGCGCGATTCCGCCCGACTCACCGCGGCGCGACATGCCGAAGCGCTGGCCGAGCTTCAACAAGTGCAGGCCGAAACCGAAGCTGAGCTCGCCAAGCTCGCCGATCTGGAAACGCAGCACGCCGCGTCGGCGGAACGGCAGCACGAAGCCTGGCTGGCCGCGCAGCAAGCGTTGCTCGAATTGCAAAGCGAGCACAAGGCGGCGGCGCTCGAGCTCTCGCAACTGCGCGAGCGGCAAGCCGCCGCCACCGAGCGGGCGGCCCTCCTCGAAGAATTCGAGGCCCGTCAAGAAGGGCTGGGCGCGGGGGCCAAGGCGGTGTTGGCCGCGCTACGCGAACAGCAGGACGGCCCCCTGCAATCCGTGCGCGGCATCGTCGCCGATTTGCTCCGCGTGCCGGTGGAACTGGCGCCGGCCATCGAAGCCGCCTTGGGCGAAAAAGCCCAGGCCTTTGTCGTGGAACCCAACGGGCCGTTTCTCGATTGGGCGCAGCAGTCGTCGACGCGGCTGCCCAGCCGGATCGCCTTTGTATGGCTGGCCGAGGGCGAAGTGCCGGTCTCCGACGACTTTCGCGGGGCCGCCGGCGTGCAGGGGCGCGCCGACCAGCTTATCGAGGCGCCCGCCGATCTGGCCCGACTGGTCCAGCGGCTGTTGGGGCAAACATGGATCGTCGACACCTTGGCGGATGCTCTGCGTTTGTCGCAGAGAGCGCCGCGCGGACTGAGCTTTGCCACATTGACCGGCGAGGTGTGGACGTCGGAGGGAAGTCTCTCCATCGGCCCAAAACTGGCGGCCGCCGGATTGATCTCACGCCGCAGCGAGTTGCGCGCGCTACACGGCCAGACCGCCGCCTTGGAGACGCGGACTGCGGCGGCCCAGGCGCGGGTCGACGAGGTCGAGACGCGCCTGGCCGAGTTGGCCCGCGACGAGCGCGAACTGGCCGCCGCGCACCAGCGTGCCGTCGAGACCTTGAACGGCCATCGTCTGCACTTCAACGCCGTGGACGCCCGGCGATCGCAGTTGGCCGAGCAGCTCGCTCGCTTGGTGGCGGAGGTCGGTCACGAAGAACACGCGGCCCGGTCGGCGGAGGAAGCGTTGGCGGCGGCCCGCGCCCGGCTCGACGAGGAGAAGCGGCGGCTGTCCGATCTGGAGAGCGTATCGCAGGCGACGCGCGAACGGCTGCGGCAAGCCGACAGCCGACTTCAGCAAGGGCAACGGCGCGTGACCGCGGCCAAGGTGGAGCTGGCCAAGTGCGAAGAGCGTCTGGCCGGCCTGAGCACCCACTTGAGCCAATTGCGGCGAGATCAGCTCGATCGCCGCCGCAGCGTCGACGACTGCCGGCAACAATTGGTCCGCAGCCGCCAGGGCCGACGCCAAACCGAAGACAACCTGCTGGCTGCCGAAAGCGACCTGGCCGGCCTCTACCTGCTGCGAGAGTCGCTTTCCGCCGAAGCCGCCGAGCTGGTTGCCGGGCACGAGCGGCAGCGAAACCTGCGCGGCGAGCTGCAGGCCGCCGCTCAGACCTCGCAAACGCTGGCCCGCACCTTGGAGCAGCAGCGCCATGCCCAAGACCTGGCCGCCAACGAAGTGCGCCACGAACGCAACACCTTGGCCGCGCGCCTGAAGGACGACTACCAGATCGACCTGGCGGAGACGGAGGCCGACGTTTCGCCCGAAGCGGAACGCCGGCGCGATGAGATCGAACAGGAAATCGCCGAGCTGCGGCGCAAGATCAACCATATCGGCACGGTGAACCTCGACGCACTGGCGGAGTTGGAAGAATTGGAGGCGCGGCACGCCGACCTTTCCGCCCAGTTCCAGGATCTTACGCAGGCCAAGGAGTCGCTGCTGCAAATCATCAACAGCATCAACGCGGACAGCCGTCGCTTGTTTATCGAGACCTTGCAAACCGTCACGGGCAATTTTCAGTCGCTGTTCCGGAAACTGTTCGGTGGCGGACAGGCCGACGTGGTGCTGGAAGAGGGCGTGGATGTGCTGGACGGCGGCGTTGAGATCGTGGCCCGGCCGCCCGGCAAAGAGCTGCGCAGCATCTCGCTGCTCAGCGGCGGCGAAAAAACGCTGACCTGCGTGGCCTTGTTGTTGGCGATCTTTCAATACCGGCCGAGTCCGTTTTGCGTGCTGGACGAGGTCGATGCGGCCTTGGACGAGGCCAACATCGAGCGGTTCGTCGGCGTGCTCAAGGAGTTCTTGGCCTGGACGCAGTTCATCGTCATCACTCATTCCAAAAAGACGATGACCTGCGCCGGCACGCTGTATGGGGTGACGATGGAAGAGTCGGGCGTGTCGAAGCGGGTGTCGGTGCGGTTTGAAGACGTGAGCGAAGACGGGCAAATCCGCACCGCGGCCGCCCGCATGCGCGAATCGGCGTAAGGCGCCGGTTTAACTCCGCTAAAACGCGATTCTGGCTACAATGGACAAGGGAGGATTGACATGCCACTGCGCGACCACTTTCACCCGCCGGTCAACAAGAGAAGATCGTGGGAAGGCTTTCACGGCGCATGGCCCACCATGATCGTCATGGCATTGGTTCGCAAACTGCCGCCCCCCTATGTCGCCGAGCCGCGGGTCCGCCTCGGGGCTTTCTATGAGATCGACGTTGCATCTTTCGAAGAGCACGTGCCTTCCGGCTTGGGGCTGGAGGCCAGCGCCGCGGAAGGCGGCGTCGCAACCGCGGTCTGGGCGCCGCCCCAGCCGACCCTGGTCGTCACCACCGACTTTCCGGACCAGTATGAGTACGAAGTGCTCGTCTACGACACCACGGACGATCGCCGCCTGGTGGCTGCGGTGGAGATCGTCAGCCCGGCGAACAAGGACCGGCCCGCGCACCGGCGGATGTTCGTCGCGAAGTGCGCCACGTTGCTGGCTCAGGGCGTTTGTATCGCCATTGTCGATCTGGTGACGACGCGGCGTTTCAACCTGTACGCCGACCTGCTCGAACTGATCGGTCATACTGAACCGTCGCCGGCGCCCGAGCCGCCGCCGCTCTATGCCGCAGTCTGCCGCTCGCGGCGCGAGCGCGACGTGCCGCGATTGGAAATGTGGGCACACGCTTTCGCCCTCGGTCAGCCGCTGCCGACACTGCCGCTGTGGCTGGCCGACAACCTTGCTGTGCCCCTTGAACTGGAAGCGAGCTATGAGGAGACGTGCCGCATTCTCCGCATTGGCTAGGACCGCCTACACTCGCCGCCGCGCAGCCAGGTCGGCCACGAAGCGATCATGCTCGGCGGAGCGCAAGCCATCCTGCAAACGGTCGAGAACCTGTCGCAGATTGCCGGCGAGAAGTGCTTTGCCGTCGAGCCAGAGGCCGGGAAAGACCCGCGAGCGCCATAGCCCATCGGCGTCGGGCGGAAAAACGCGGTAGCGGCCGTCAACCAACTCGTGCCAGCGGATTTCTTCTTCGAACAGCAGGATGACGAGGTACTCCTGAACGCCCGCGGACTGGTAAAGGTCGTATTTGTCGTGCAGGTCATTCGACGCGCTCGTGGCGGAAACCTCGGCCACAAACTCCAGGGCGCCTTGGTAGTAAAGTCCGTCCCTGCTGGAATTGCCGCCATATTCGGGCAGGATAAGGAGGCTCAGATCCGGTTGCGGCGCGTCCTCGAGCATGAGCGACGTGGCGTTATTCGCCCCGTCAACGCCCGGCGTAGCCGCTTGATAGACGGCCAGCCAGCCACTGATCCAGCGGTCCATTTGTCCGTGATCGCCCGACACCGGCGAAGGCATGTAGACTCTCCCGGCTATTAACTCGGCTCGCTTGACCTCGGGTTGGGCTTCCCAACGGCGCAGGAATTCATCACGCGTCAGATGATCGCCGGCCGCCAAGGGGGGAACACGCTGTTCGGTTACAATCGCCATAGTGCCATCTCAGATTCCATTCTAGTCGCCGGGCCGTGGCCCGACAACGCACATTGATCGCCTCAGCCGGAGCACGATAGACGACCAGGCCCGGGCCGGCCAAGGTTGTGGTAAACAAGTGGCCCATTCCGCTAAAATGGATGCTGAACGTAAACCGAGCATTAGCCGGCGATCGAATCCATGAAGCCCATCGCGGACCAGTTACCACCGGAGATTGCGAAGCAACTTCATCCGGTACGTCGCAAGAATGAGGCGGAATATTGGGTAGTCCGCGACCAGCTTCTCGCACAATACGAAGGGCAGTGGGTTGGCTTCGCCGACGGGAAGGTGGCCGCCGACGGGAACAGCCCCGTCACGGTTTTCCATGCTTCGGAGGCCACGGGGCTACACCCCTTCTTCATCTGCGTAGGACGCGAGGACCAGCCATGTCGTATCCGTTGCGCCGCGTTCGCCTATGATCGCAACTACCCAGGAGAGGCTTAGCGCGGCAATTGCGGAGCTTCTCAATGGAGCTGCATTCATTACTCGCCGAAGCGATTCGTTTCTACGAGGCAGCCGGCTTGAATTGTGCGCAAAAGCTCCTGCCGCCCACAGACGATTACAGCATTGACGTTATCGCGACCGAGCTTTCGGTGCCCGTTCCGCCTGAGCTACGTAAGCTATATCACGTCTATGGCGGCCAGGAGTACATTATTCCCGGCATCACGGGCCTTTTCGGAAGCCATCGCCTCCATAGTCCGGCCGAAGTCGTGGAAAAGCACGTTGAATTCACCACCGTCTTTGGCTCTACTGGACTTCTCGACTCGCTACCGGTATTTCCGCCTGCAAGAGGAGAGTGGGGGTACTGGGTCCCGGAGCTACTGCCGTTCGCATCATGGGACGCCTACGACCTGTGTGTTCATGCAAGCCGCGGCGACGTGTGGGAGTTTAACCCAGGAACAGGCTTGATTGGACCGTGGCCGAGCATTTCGGCGGCGCTTGAAGAAGTGCTCGCGGTCTTGGTTGCAACAGGCGAGCCCAACTTCAAATTCTACAGCGGGGCAGAGTGATTCCAGCGTGAATCCCGCCAACACTCACGCTGCCCAACAAAGGACGGGGGCAAGGCGCGGCGCCAACCATGCGAGCAAGCCGGCGGTACCGCGAAAGGCAAGGCGCGATGAAATCCCGACGCGCCGGGACACCCCAAAACCCGAAAAAACCCCCGCGAGCATCCTTTAAGGATGCCCGCGGGGCGTGAACAAAATCCGGCGACACCTACTCTCGCACTTTGGGTACTACCATCGGCCCTGAAAGCTTAACTACCGTGTTCGGAATGGAAACGGGTGTGGCCTTTCAGGTATGGTCACCGGAAAAGGACCGGCCGGGCGGTCAAGCCTCGGCCGGCCAAGGTTGTGGCAAACAAGTGGCAGCTTACGTAGCCCGATTGCTCCGCAAGCGGACGGCCGCTGGCGAAACAAATCGCGCTACGCACTGGCTTTCCGCTTGCGGAGCAAGCGGGCTACCTAGGCACAAGTACCACGCTCGTTGGAAGAGCGTTGGATAAATGTGGTCAAGCGTTCGTCCGTTAGTACCGGTTAGCTCAGTGCATTGCTGCACGTACACATCCGGCCTATCAACCTGGTCGTCTTCCAGGGGACTTTCGAACCCGAAGGTTCTACGAAACCTCATCTTGGAGCGGGCTTCACGCTTATATGCTTTCAGCGTTTATCCTTTCCGTTCTTAGCTATCCAGCCGTGCCGCTAGCGCGACAACTGGCACACCAGAGGAACGTCCTTCCAAATCCTCTCGTACTAAAGA
>DATLUO010000280.1 GCA_035533075.1 Pirellulales bacterium
GCTCGCAAGCTCGCTGGTCCCACCCTACCTCGAATGCAAAGTCGATCGTTATCACCAAACCTATGCGTCCCATCGTCATCATTGTCGGCCACGGCAGCCGCGATGCCTCCGCCAATCAGGAGTTCGAGCAGCTCGTCGCGCGCTACCAGGCGCGTCGGCCCGATGTCGAGCTGCGCTATGGCTACGTGGAACTGGCCCAGCCCTCGCTGGGCGACGCGCTGGCCAATATCCCTGCCGACAACGAAGACGTGACGCTGCTGCCTCTGTTCCTGTTCGCGGCGGGCCATGTCAAGAACGACATTCCGTTGGCCTTGGCGACGGCCCGCCGGCAACATCCGAATGTGCAGTTTCGCGCCGCACGGGCACTGGGCGTTCACCCGTCGCTGGTGGACCTGGCGCTGGCACGGGCAGCAGAAGCATGCCCCGTCGGCGAGGTTGAAGCATCGCGGACGGCCGTGATCGTGGTGGGCCGCGGTTCGAGCGATCCGGACGCGAACGGCGATTTTTGCAAGCTGGCCAGGCTGATCGGCGAGGGGCACCCGTTCTCCTGGGTCGTGCCGTCGTTCATCGGCATCACTCGGCCGCGGTTCGAAGAGACGCTGGAGTTTGTGGCGCGTGCCCGGCCAGAGCGGCTGCTGGTGATTCCCTACCTGCTGTTCGCCGGGCGGCTGTTGACGCAGCTCGACGATCAGGTGGCGGAGTTTCGTGCCCGTTATCCGTGGATCAGGACGACGTTGGCGCCGCACTTGGGCGTACATCCGCGTCTGCTCGACGTGCTCGACGAGCGGCTGGCCGAGGCGCGCGAGGGCCAGGCGCCGCTCGCCTGCGACAACTGCCAATATCGCGTGGCACTGCCGGGCCGGGCTGAGAACGTGGGCGGCCTGCGGGCATTGCTCTGGAGTCTGCGGCACACGTTCACGCACGCCCAGGCGGCGCCGCACGTTCACGCTCATCGCCCGATGACCAAGCACGTGCTGGTCTGCGGCAACGTCGATTGCGCCGGGCGCGGCAGCATGCGGCTGGTCGAATCGCTGCGTCGCTTGCTGAAAGACGCCGGCCGCGAGCGCGATGTGCGCGTCACCGTGACGAGCTGTATGGGCCGTTGCGGCGAGGGGCCGACCGTAGCCGTTTATCCCGACGGAATCTGGTATCGTGGCGTGGCCGAGACCGACGCGGCCGAGTTGATGCACGAACACCTTTTGGCCGATCGGCTCGTCGCCAGGCTGGTCGACAACATCATGAGCTGATTTTCGATTGTGGATATTGGATTGCAACGGTAGGGTGGGACCAGCAAGCTTGCGAGCGCCGGCCCTCCGCAGGCGACGTCGTTTACGGTGGGCCACGGCGGGCCGGCGCTCGCAAGCTCGCTGGTCCCACCCTACGAATACGAACAAACCACTAGGAGTTTACAACATGGCTTGTCACGAGATTGCAGCCCTAAGATTGGGACTGATGCAGATTCTGGGCATCAAAGACGAGGCCGAGCGCCAGCACGAGCTGGCTGAGTTGAATCAGGGCGAGCCAGCGTCCGATACGCTACGTGTGCTCTCACAGTCGCGAGATTTCGGAGATCTGAAGCGGTTCTTCGAGACCGCGCTGGTCGAGTTGGAAGAGCGCGTCGCCCGCACCAAGGCCGACGACCCGCAGATGCCTTACTTGCGCACGCTGATCGTGCTGACCAAGAAGGTGGAGCTCGATTTGCGAAACCAGCTCGAGAGCATGACCCGCTTTTATCGCGATCTCGACGAGATGCACGACTTCGTCCACGAGATGTTTCCCGCAGTGTAGGGTGGGACCAGCGAGCTTGCGAGCGCCGGCCCACCGCGCGCGACGTCGTTGCGGTGCGCAACGTCGTTCATGGTGGGCCGGCGCTCGCAAGCTCGCTGGTCCCACCCTACGCACTTCAAACACCGCCTTTGGATCTACCACCATGGACTACATCAACTTAGGCCGCACCGGCGTCAAGGTTTCGCGGATCTGCCTGGGCTGCATGACCTACGGCAGCAAGAAGTGGCGCGAGTGGGTGCTCGAAGAAGACGAAAGCCGCCCCTTTTTCCGCCGCGCCTGCGAGGCGGGCATCAACTTCTTCGACACCGCCGACATGTATTCGCTCGGCGTGAGCGAGGAGATATTGGGTCGGGCATTGCAAGAATTCGGCCCCGGCCGCGATCGCGTGGTCATCGCCACCAAGGTCTGCCAGCCGATGGGCGACGATCCGAACCTGCGCGGGCTTTCGCGCAAGCACATCCGCCACTCGATCGACGCCAGCCTGCGACGACTCGGCACCGACTACGTCGATCTCTATCAGATTCACCGCTTCGATTACGACACGCCCATTGACGAGACGCTCGACGCGTTGAACGACGTCGTCAAGGCCGGCAAGGCGCTCTATCTGGGCGCCTCGTCGATGTTCGCCTGGCAATTCGCAAACATGCTGCACACGTCGGACCGGCTCGGCCTGAACCGCTTCGTGACGATGCAAAATCACTACAACCTTGTCTATCGCGAAGAAGAGCGCGAGATGATCCCGCTCTGCCGCTCGGAAGGCATCGGGCTGATTCCCTGGAGTCCGCTGGCCCGCGGCTTTTTGGCCGGCAACCGCCGCGGCCGAGAACAGGGATTTGGCGAGACGACGCGTTCGAAGACCGACGACTTCGCCCATAAGCTTTATTACCAGGACTCCGATTTCGCGGTCGTCGATCGCGTCAGCGAGATCGCCCGACAACGGGGAGTCTCGAACGCACAAGTCGCGCTGGCCTGGGTGCTGGCGCAGCCCGGCGTGACCGCGCCCATTATCGGAGCAAGCAAAATGCAGCATCTGGATGATGCGATTAGGGCGCTCGATCTTAAGCTCACTGACCTGGAGGTTGAGAGTCTGGCCGAACCGTATCGGCCGCACCCGGTGCTGGGCCATTCGTGAACTGTGACATTGCCGATACAAACCGCGTAAGGTGGGGCAAGCGAGCTTGCGAGCGCTGGCCCACCGTAAGCGACGTCCATCAAGGTGGGCCAGCGCTCGCAAGCTCGCTTGCCCCACCTTGCATTTTGCTTACTACGCATAGTCAAAAGAAACGAAACCATGACACGCATTCTCAATCCTGAAGCCATCGAGGCCGAGTCGTTCCGCATCATCGCCGAAGAACTGGGCGAGCATTCCTTCTCGCCCGATGAATTCGCGGTCGTGCAGCGGGCCATTCACTCGACGGCCGATTTCGAGTTTGCCCGGACGTTGCGGTTTGCGCCGGGCGCCATCCGTTCGGGCATCGAGGCGATTCGCGCCGGCCGCAGCATTGTGGCTGACGTGCAGATGATCCAGGCCGGCATCAACAAACCAGGCCTGAAAAAGTTCGGCGGCGAGGTGTACTGCTTCATCAGCGACGACGACGTGGTGGCCGCCGCCAAAGAGGCAGGCCTGACGCGGGCCATCATGTCGATGCGCAAAGCGTCGCAGCAGCTTCCGGGGGCGATCTACGCCATCGGCAACGCCCCGACCGCGCTCTTGGAGCTGGTAAAACTTGCCGACACGGCGCGGCCGTCGCTGGTCGTCGGCGTGCCGGTCGGCTTCGTCTCGGCCGCCGAATCGAAAGACGAGTTATCGCAGACCGACCTGCCATTTATCACCGCGCTGGGCCGCAAAGGCGGCACGCCAGTGGCGGTTTCGATTATCAACGCTCTTATCCGACTGGCAAACAAGGAAGACGGTAGACAGTAGACGGCAGACGGGGGATAGCTGCGAATGGAACCCCGTCTACCGTCTACCGTCTACCGTCTACCGTCTACTGTCTACCGTCTACCTTGCCGCACCAACCCAGGAGAATCACGACTTTCATGAAACCCTACAAATGGCACATGCTCGTCTGCACCGGACCGCGCTGCACGCAAGACGGCGAGTCGGAAGCGCTGTTCAGCTCGCTGGGCGAAAAACTCAAAGCACACGGACTCGACGCCGACGAAATCCGCGTCAAGCGGACGCGGTGCAGTTGCTTCGCCATCTGCCAGGGAGGACCGATCGTCGTGGTCCATCCCGATGGCACCTGGTATGAGCGCGTCACCGACGAGGTGCTCGACCGCATCCTTTCGGAGCATCTCAAGCAAGGGCAAGTCGTCGAAGACCACCTTTTTCATCAGGCGTAAGCGATGGACGTCTATGAGGCCATCTATAGCCGGCGCGATGTGCGGCATTTTCGTGCCGGACCGATCGACGATGCGGTGCTCAACCGCATCCTCGACGCGGCCCATCACGCCGGCTCGGTCGGCTTCATGCAGCCCTGGAACTTCATCGTCATCCGCGACATCGACACCCGCCGCCGCGTGAAATCGCTTTTCGAGCAGGAAAACGCCCGTGCGGCCGAAAACTACAATGGCCCCCGGCGTCAGCTTTACGATTCGCTCAAGCTGGAAGGTATTTTGGAGTCGACCGTGAACCTTTGCGTGACCTGCGACCGCTCGCGGGCCGGTCCCGTGCTGGGCCGCAACACCATCATCGACGCCGATCTTTATAGTACCTGCTGCGCTGTGCAAAACCTCTGGCTGGCGTCGCGGGCGGAAGGGGTCGGCGTTGGCTGGGTCAGCATCTTCGAGCCGCAGGCACTGACCGAACTGCTGAGCTTGCCCGAAACCGTCGTGCCGGTGGCGTATTTATGCGTCGGTTATCCGCAGGAGTTCCGCGACCGGCCGATGCTGGAAGAGGTCGGCTGGCGGGAGCGGCTCCCTTTGGACCAGGTGGTCTACTATGAACGTTGGGGCCAAGCAAAACGCTGATCCTTGGGACGAAGAACGGGACTGTGTCGAGCGGCATTTATCTTGCTCGCTTGCCAGAGTAAAATGAGTTTTGGCTTGCAACACCTGAGTTGAATTGATATGGCGACCTCGAAAACGATCCAGCAACTCAATCGCGAACTTGCCCAAAAACTGGCCGACGAGGGCCGGAACAACCCGCAATCCGTTTACGCCGGAAAGTTCGTCGGCATCGCAAACGGCCAAGTGGTCGTCGTTGCGGACAATTTGGACGAGCTAGATCGCCAGTTGCGGCAACTTGAACCCGATCCAACGAAAACCTTCGGCGTCGAAGTCGGGCGCGACTACAACGCGGTGCAGGAAATCTGGACGCTCGAGTAATGCCACGCGTTCACTGGCCGTTGCTCCATGATCGACCGGTCGTCGAGGTGATCCTGGCACTCGCCCAGGGCGGTCAGCAGATCGTGCGCAAGCTATTGGCCGACACGGGCGCCGGCGATCGAAATGCGGGCTTTGAACTTTTGCTGGACGAATACGATTGCCTACTGTGCGGCGGCATCCCGCTGCAACCAGTAGCCCTGGGCGGGGCTTACATCGGGCCTTATCCGGTTTATTCGATCCAGGTCCGCATTCCGCTGTTGGGGCTTCGAGAAGCGATACAGGTGGTCGGTGTGCCATCACCACCCGCTGGCTTTGATGGGATCGCGTGCTATCGGTTTCTCAATCGCTTCAACTACGGCAACTTTGCTAATCAAGACCAATTCGGCCTGGAGACTTTGTGACCGTCTTAGTGGCCGATGCACATCGCATTTTCCAATGATCGCTTCGGACAAGGCAGATCCGACTGAAACAAAGCGGCTCCGCTCGGGCTTTACCACCGGCGCTTGCAGCGCCGCGGCGGCCAAAGCGGCCACGCTGGCACTGTTGGCTCAGCAACCGGTTGCCGAGGTCGAAATCGCGCTGCCGATCGGACGAAAGCAGACGTTCGCCGTCGAACGGTGCGAATTCAGCCCCAGCGAGGCGACGTGCTCCGTCATTAAAGACGCCGGCGACGACCCCGACTGCACGCACGGCGCCCATCTCACGGCCACCGTCTCCTGGACCGATCAGCCCGGCGACGTCGTGCTCGACCGTGGGTCGGGCGTCGCCGTAATCAACAAGCCGGGCGTCGGTCTCGACGTCGGCGCGCCGGCCATCACTCCCGTACCGCGCCGCAACATCATCGACATGGTGCGCGAAGCGGCGGGCGAAGCGCTGGCCAATCGCGGGCTTCGCGTGGTCATCTCCGTGCCCGGCGGCGAAGAGATGGCCAAAAAAACGCAGAACGAGCGGCTGGGCATCTTGGGTGGTATTTCGATCTTGGGAACGACGGGCATCGTCGTGCCTTTCTCGACCGGAGCCTTCAAGGTGTCGATCACGCAGGGCATCGACGTGGCCCGCGCCGCCGGGCACGACACCATCGTGCTCACCACCGGCGGCAAAAGCGAAGAGTTCGCCATGAAGCTGCTCGGCCTGCCGACGGAGTGCTATGTGCAGATGGGCGATTTCGTCGGCTTCGCTCTCAAAGCCTGCGTGCAGCGAAAGGTGCGACGGATCGCCGTCTGCGGCATGCCGGGCAAGATGTCGAAGATCGCCAAGGGCAAGATGCAGACGCACGTGGCCGGCAGTGAGGTCGATCTGGAGTTCCTGGCCTCGATCGCGGCCGACTGCGGTGCCCCGGCCGAGGTGGTCGAGGAAGTGCGTGGCGCGAACACGGCCCGGCATGTTTCGGAGATTGTCGCCGCGCGGCAGGTGACCGGATACTGGGACGCCGTCGCCCAGCGCGTGGTGCTGGCCTGCCGGCAGCACATTCGCGAGGCGGCCGAAGTGGAGTGCGTGCTGACCGAGTTCAGCGGCCAGGTGATCGGGCGGTGGTCGAGTTCGTAGTTCTGCACAATGCTCAGTCGCCAAAGCCGTGCGGATGGCCGGAGTGCCAGCGCCATGCCGTGGCGACGATCGCGTCCAACTCGACGTACTTGGGCGACCAGTCGAGCGTGGAACGGGCCTTGCGTGAATCGGCCACCAGCTCTGGTGGGTCGCCGGGCCGGCGGGGGCCGATCTCTGTTGCGATGTTGCGACCGGTGACGCGGCGGCACGCTTCGATCACTTCCTTCACGCTGTGCCCCTCGCCGGTGCCCAGGTTCAAGTGCAGTCCCTGGCTGGGTGTCAAGCGTTCGAGCGCCTGAGCATGGGCGCTGGCCAGATCGTCCACATGAATGTAGTCGCGAATGCAGGTGCCGTCGCGGGTCGGATAATCGTCGCCGAACACGGTAATGTGGGTCCGTTGTGCCAGGGCCACCTGCAACACGAGAGGAATGAGGTGCGATTCAGGGGTATGGTCTTCGCCTAGGTCGCCGCGCGGGCTGGCGCCGGCGGCGTTGAAATAGCGCAGGGCGGCGTAGGCAAATCCATAGGCCCGTGCATAGTCTGCCAAGGCCCGTTCCACCGCCAGCTTGGTGAAGCCGTAAGGGTTGATCGGGCGTTGCGGCTCGTCTTCGCCGATCGGCACCCTTTCCGGTGCGCCGTACGTCGCGGTGGTGCTGGAGAAGACGATCTTGCGGACGCCCGAAGCGCGCATCGCTTCCAATAATGCCAGGCTCCCGCCCACATTGTTGGCGTAGTACTTGGCCGGATCGCTCACCGACTCGCCCACCAGGGCGAAGGCCGCGAAGTGCATCACGGCCTCGATTCGCTTTTCGGTCAACACGGCCGCCAGCTTCGATTGATCGTGCAGGTTGCCCTCAACCAGCCGGCCGGCCGCCACCGCCGAACGATGTCCCAGGCAGAGATTGTCGTAGACCCATATTTCGTGGCCGGCCATTTCCAGAAACCGGGTAGCATGACTGCCGACATATCCCGCACCGCCCGTCACCAGAATCTTCACGGAAAGCCTTTCGTCAAAAGAGTCACTATCGGTCCCTGGGGAATTCTAGCAGATTCTCGCGAGTCGCAGGCCGCCGTCTGCCGATGGTGCATCGTTGCGGCCAGGCGGGAGGATGGCCTTCCCAGGCCGCCACCGCTCGATATGACGGGCGAGGAAGCCCATCCTCCGTGGATGCCCCCCACTGCATGCCTAAGAAAACCGCCACCGCCGATCGAGCCACTGCCACCACCGCGGCTGTAAGCCCCGAACACCCTTGGGCCACGGCCTTTGCCGACTATCTACGCAGCGAATGCCACCTGGCCGACAACACCGTGATGGCGTATCGCCGCGATCTGAAGCGGTTTTACGAGTGGCTGGCCGGGCGAAAGATTGCGGCCCTCAGCGTGCAGGATCTGGCCGACTATGCGGGCTGGCTGCACGCTCGGAAACTCGCGCCGGCCAGCTTGGGCCGGCACCTGGTGTCGCTCAAGCTCTTTTTCCGCTATTTGCAGTTGGAAGGGATTCTCAAAGACAACCACGTCGAACTGTTGGGCAGTCAGAAACTTTGGCAGCGCGTGCCCAAGGTGTTGCCGCCCGAAATGATCGACCGCATGCTCTCCGCGCCCCGCAAGGCCGACCCCTGCTGGCGGCGCGACCGAGCCATGCTCGAAGTGTTATATGCCACCGGTTGCCGTGCCTCGGAGCTCTCGACCCTCAAACTGCGCGACGTGCATCTCGACGGCGGATACTGCCTCTGTCAGGGCAAGGGCGACAAGGAGCGGCTGGTTCCGCTCGGCCAACGGGCCATCGCCGCCGTCAAAGATTACTTGGAATACGAGCGATCCGCGTTGGCCGCAAAAACGCAGTCGGCGCCGGCCTGGCTGCTGCTCTCGCGCCGCGGGCAACGTCTGCGGCGCGAACGCATCTGGGAACTGGTTAAGGAGTACGCCCGGCGTGCCGGCGCTCCGGCCAGCGTCAGCCCCCACACCATGCGGCACAGTTTTGCCACGCACCTGCTGGCCGGCGGCGCCGATCTGAGGCAGGTGCAGGAGATGTTGGGCCACGCCAGCATCGCCACGACGCAAATCTACACGCACGTCGATCAGGCCCGGCTCAAGGCGATCCATCGCAAATTCCACCCGCGGGCGTGACCGTCACGTTCCATCGACCTCCGGCGGGGGCACCGACTTGCCGAAAAACTTCGTCAGGTCGATGCCGCCCTTCTCTTCTTCTTCGAGCAATTTGAGCCGCATTTCCAGACGCTCTACCCGGCGCAAGAGCGTGGGCAGCAGGAGCCTGGACTCGTCCATCGGCTTCGGCCGCGGCACCTGAGGGTAGTTCAGATGACGCTCCAACGCCGAGAAGAGCAACAGCGGATCGCGGCGGCGGTTGGCCAGCGCGATCTTGCCCTCCTTTTCGCCGAACAGCACCGGCTTTTCCGGGCCGGCCAGGTCGAGCCCCTGGCGCTGACGCACGTTGACGTAGTGGGGGCTGCGCACGTAGATCATGTCGGCGATGTCAACCAGCCCCACCTGCCGCCGGACCGTGGCGATCCATTCCCGCCAGGCGTCGTCGAAAATCGGGTCGCCGGCCACGGCGTCGAGGCCCTTGTCGTATCCCAGCCGGTTGCGGGAGAGGCACTCGAATTGATAGAGAAAGATGCCCTGCCGCGTGGCGCCATCGGCCCGATAACGGGCCTCGCGCTCCAGAATTTGCAAAGCGACGGTGAAATCGAAACGGCCGCGTTCGCGCTCGGCCTCGGCGATGACGAACGTCTGAAACGGCGTGAAATAGTGGGCCAACTTGGCCATGGCCGGCGCGAAAGTGCCGCTGTGCCGCAGCTCCGTCCGCAAAAAGTCGACCGCCATCGGCAGCCTGGTGGTCGAGAGCAGCTCTTCTCGCACCGTCCGCAGCAGGTCTTGCGTCGAAAGGTTCTGCTGCTGCCGTTCTCTCAGCACTTGAAAGAAATAGGCTTGTTCGACGTATTCCTCGCGCTCGAGCATCATCTGGGCAGGCCGGGCATCCAGCGTTCAAAATGGCAAGGCCCGGCATGCCTGACTTCAGTTCGTCCGCGCACGTTGCGAATATACAGTCGAAGAGGCTGCAGGCGCCAGACCGAGAAGGTGAGCTCGTCGCGCGACAGCAGTTCGGGCGTCTTGCCAAACAGTTCCGCGATTCGACGATCGGTCACATAGTTGCCGTGCAGGTACACGTATCGCGTGCAATGCTCGTATCCAAGGAGTCGCCAGTTGTCGGCCTCGTAGCTCGCTCCCGTGAATCCCAGGTTCGGATTGCAGTACGTTATGAGCGTTGTTGTCTCCGGCCGATTGATGGCGAGCCATCTGCGCAGCTTGGCAAGGGCAAAACTAATGGAGTTCTTTGGCGCCTCCGGGAACACGTAAACTCGTGACAACACGAGAGCCGATTCTTGCCAGCTCACGCCCCCTTGAGAAAGATTGCTGAGATCGAATGGAGACAGCGAGACCAAGGCCCACGGCCATTGCCGTGGGCTGAAGGTAAGTCCGAAATGCAGACTTCCCGGACGAAAGCTCATTAGGTAGTGGTAGTTTTCGAGAATGGGCTGTGCCACGTCCTCCGAAACCGGCTCGAAAACCGACCTTGTCAGTTGTAGGCTGCTCCCTCCTTGGGGAGCGAATTCCGCCGTTTCGCGTCTTGCGGACGCCAACCTGTCTCTGAGACGTATTGCTTCCGCAAAGATGGTTTCGTCGCGAAGCGCCAGTTCCCAGTCGAATCGCGGCAGGTGAAGGCTCAGTTGCAGGAAAAGCGAAAGCGAGTCGACGGGCGAATCGGGCCAACGCAGGCCATCCGTGAGCCTGTCGGCAATCGTCCGCAGCCTGGTGTGAAGTGCCGCAACCGCCTTGGCATCTGGTACTAGCGATTCAACCAGCGTCATGCGGAGCCACCTTTCTCACAGCCGGAAACAAAAGCGGGACTATTTCTTGAGCGGCTTGCTCCAGAAGGTTCTGGATCATTGGCAGTTGAACGTGGGTTGCCTTCGAATCCTCGTCGCTGTCAAGGTTCAAAACTCCAACACACTCGCCAGCACACATTACCGGGCTGCTGAGCACGGAATTTCTTGACTGCGCAGTCGGACTCGTTACGTCCTTCATATCTACGCGCTCGGCCTCGGACAAATCCGAGGCCCAGGCCCGCTGTACGAGCAAGCGCCACGCTTCCCCGCAGTTCCCCACGCCAATTGGGTATTCTTGAAGCAGCTCATCCGTCGAATACAGACCCGCGTAATCCACATGCTTGATCTTCAGCGCCTTGTCCTTGGTTTTCTTGCCGGCGGCGGGAAGGACCAACATGACGTTAAGGCGGAGATGGGAAGGAGGGGCTAGCCGTGCATCGGCCAGGACGTGGAGGTAAGACTCGCGAATGCCCCTGAGGAAGTACTGAACCGGGACTGTTGTTTCCGTGTACGGCGGCGGCGAGATTCGGCGGATTTTCACTTTAGGCTGAGGTTCGCCGGTCAGCACCCACGGACGGTAACGAAGAAGTAGTGCCACAAGAACACTCAATAGCGTCAAGAGTGAAACGGACGACACAAACAGGAAGGTCCGGTCCCATCCTTCTTCGATCATCACGGCCGCGCCAACCATGAGGCTCTCCGTAACCAGCACGACGAGCGCAAAGAAAGCGAACCCCGTCGTGATCCCCTTGATCAGCTTTTCGCGGCCGCGCGGGATGTCCATGGCGTTATGATTCGCAAGTCGTCTTAACGGAGCGGTGGAGTTCAATTTTAGCCATGGGTTGCCGGGTTGTCAGCCCGAACCAGCGCTGGCAGCGGTCCATCACCTCGAATTCTTCGCCCGCGAGATGCACCGCCCACCGTCCTGCGTGAACGGCCAGGACACCACTGGCCGCTGCCGACGGCACCACGCGCTTCAATCTCCTTCGGGCTTCAACTATAATGTTGCACCGGGCAGCCCGCCGTTCGCCACCTTCCTCGCCAGCCCACCGGAGACCCAAATGCCGACACGTCACCATCGCCGCGATTTTCTCAAGCACACCGCACTGGCCGGCTCGGCCTTGGCCGGCACCGGCTTTTTCAGCAGCCTGTCCGCGGCCGAAAGCAAGTCGCCCAACGAGAAACTGAACGTGGGCATGATCGGCACGGCCAACCAGGCCCGGTTCACCATGGGCAACGTCAGCCGGGAGAACGTCGTCGCGCTTTGCGATATCGACGACAATTATCTCGGCAAGGCCGGCCAAGAGTTTCCGCAGGCCCGGAAGTACAACGACTTTCGCAAGCTGCTCGAGCAGCCCGGCCTGGACGCCGTGGCGGTCTGCACGCCCGACCACATCCACGCGCCGGCCACCGTCATGGCACTGCGCATGGGCAAGCACGTCTACTGCGAAAAGCCGCTCACGCACAATGTATGGGAGGCCCGGCTCGTGGCCCAGACCGCGGCCAAGGCCAAGGTCGCCACGCAAATGGGCACGCAAATCCACGCCGGCGACAATTACCGCCGCGTGGTCGAGATCATCCAGTCGGGAGCGATCGGGCCGGTGCGCGAGGTCCACACTTGGGCGGGCAGGTCGTGGGGCGGCGGCGATCGACCGAAAGAGATGCCGCCGGTGCCGCCCAATTTGCACTGGGATCTTTGGCTTGGCCCCGCGCCCCAGCGGCCTTATCACCCGACCTATCTGCCGGCCAACTGGCGCAAGTGGTGGGATTTCGGCGGTGGCAACATCGCCGACATGGCTTGCCACCATATCGACCTGCCGTTCTGGGCGCTCAAGCTGCGGGCACCCTTGTCGGTCGAGGCGGAGGGGCCGCCGGTGCATCCCGAGACTTGCCCGTTGGGGCTGATCGTGCGTTACGAGTTTCCTTCCCGCGGCGAGCTGCCGCCGGTCAAGCTCACCTGGTACGACGGCGACAAGATCCCGTCGCAAATCGAGGGACTGGCGACGGGCGGCGGCGGCAACCTGTTTGTGGGCGAGCGCGGGATGCTGTGGGCCGATTACGGCAGTTGGCGGCTCTCGCCGGCGAGCGACTTCGCGGGTTACAAGCCGCCGGAGCCGACCATTCCGCGTTCGATCGGCCATCACGCCGAGTGGATCGCCGCTTGCAAGACCGGCAGCCCGACCACGTGCAACTTCGACTATGCCGGCGCGTTGAGCGAGGCCGTGTTGTTGGGCAACGTGGCGTATCGCGTCGGCCAGCGATTGGCCTGGGACGCCGCCGCGCTCAAGGCGACGAATTGCCCGGAGGCCGATCACTTTTTGCGCCGCGAATATCGCAAGGGTTGGGAACTGGCATAAACTCTTGTAGGGTGGAAAAAGCGAGCTTGCGAGCGCCGGCCCGCCATTGGCGACTCTTGTAGGGTGGGACCAGCGAGCTTGCGAGCGCCGGCCCACCATTGGCGACGGCGCTTGAGACCGCCGGCGCGCTGGAGATCACCCCCCACATGGTTCTCCGGGATGGATCACCAGCGCGCTGGAGATCACCCCACATGGTTCTCGGGATGGATCACCAGCGCGCTGGAGATCACCCCCCACATGGTTTCGCTGGGTGAGACCTCCAGCGCGATGGAGGTCTCTTTCCAGGAAAGCGACGTCGCTTACGGTGGGCCGGCGCTCGCACGCTCGCTGGTCCCACCCTACACCGCTTGCAGGACCTCTCATTGCGCAGACGAAGCTGCTGAGCCGAAGGCGGCACTGGCATGGCCAATCGCAGCAGCATTTTTCACCAACTCGATGAACTCGGCCCGATAACCGTGCTCGTCGGCACCGCGGCTGGCTTCGGCCAATTCGACGACGGCGCCCAAGGTGAGATTGCCTTTGTATTGGCTCTCACGCAGCAACAGACCAAAGCCGGCCACCGACGCGGCGAAGCGAAAATCTTCGCTGGCCTGAGCGTAGTTTCGCTTCTCGTCTTTCACGACGCTTTCGAGCAGCTTGCTGGTTTCGCCCTCAGGCTCTTTATAGCGGAGCTTGAGCGTCAGCAGTTCGTCGCGGTCGGCGGCCTCGATTGCTTCGACGGTATGCTGGTATTTCAACCCGTCGACCTCGGCCAAGAGCGCCTCGCCGCCGGCCGGCGCGAGTTCGTAGAGCGCGGTCACTGTGTGTCCGGCCCCAATTTCACCGGCATCCTTCTTGTCGTCGTTGAAATCCTCGGCCCGCAACAGCCGGTTCTCGTAGCCGATCAACCGATAGGCGGCCACCTGCCGCGGATTGAACTCAAGTTGCAGCTTGACGTCCTTGGCGATCGTCAGCAGCGTGCCGCCGAGCTGCTCGACCAGCACCTTGCGGGCTTCGTTGAGCGTGTCGATATAGGCATAGTTGCCGTTGCCGCGGTCGGCCAGTTGTTCCATCGTGGCGTCTTTGAGATTGCCGGCGCCGAAGCCGAGCACGCTCAAGAAGACGCCGCTCTTGGCCTCGTCTTCAATCAGCCGCGTGAGCGAGCCTCGGTCGGTGAGGCCGACGTTGAAGTCGCCGTCTGTGCAGAGAATGACGCGGTTGGCGCCGCCCTTGATGAACTTCTCGCGGGCGACGTTGTAGGCCAATTGGATGCCCGATCCGCCGTTCGTCGAACCGCCGGCCTCGAGCGCGTCGAGCGCCGCCAGGATGGTTTCCTTATACAAGCCCGACGTTGACGGCAGCACCAGGCCCGACGAGCCGGCATAGACGACCATCGCCACGCGGTCGTTCTCGCCCAGCTTATCGACCAGCAAGTGCAGCGCGCTCTTCAGTAGCGGCAGCTTGGCGGGACCGTCCATCGATCCGGAAACATCGATCAGAAACACCAGGTTGCCCGCCGGGCGGTTCTGCAGGTCGATCTCGCGGCCCTTGAGTGCGATCCGCAACAAGCGATGCTTGGGCTGCCACGGGCAGCCCGCGACTTCGGCATGAACGGCAAACGACTGGTCGTCGGTCGGCGGAGCATAATGATAGCCGAAATAGTTCACCAACTCTTCGATGCGTACCGCGTCCTTGGGCGGCAGCGAGCCGCCGTTGAAAAAGCGCCGCACGTTCGCATAAGAAGCGGTATCGACGTCGATCGAGATTGTCGACAGCGGGTTCTGGCGGACGTTGAGGAACGGATTTTCGTCGATGCGGTCGTAGGATTCGATATTGAAGGCGTCGCCTTCGTCGAGCGGCGCTTCTTCGGCGGCCGGTGATACGGAGGGAGCGTCGGCGGCGACCGCGGCGCATACTTGCGATTTGGCAGGCGCCATGGCCGCCGGCTCGACGAACTTTTGCCCCTCGTTTCGGGTGCAACTCGCAAGAGGCAGTGAGACAAGGAGAACGAACGCGACGATCTGCGCGCAGCGCGACGCTTGGTTTTGCCACATGGGCATGGCCTCCTCAAATGAAGTGGTGGAATTGCAACGAATGCCTACTAAAGAGACGCCGCCGGCGACGGAAAAATTCCCGCCGGGGAGAAAAAAATGGGAGAATGGCCTTCCTCGTGCTCTGTCAGCCGTCGATTGATGGATCGATCCCGAAAGCAGCGACGGTGGTTGGGGCAGAGCTTGGCCAGAACCGGCCCGGCTTGAGGATACGCTCTGCGGCCAAGCGATGCCCCGGTTTGACGCGCTGGCATCCATCCATCGACGACGGACGGAGCGTTAGGCAATAGGCGTGTGGGCGTTGCCTACGCGGCCGGCAAGCGCACGAAGAACGTGCTCCCCTGGCCGGGCGCGCTTTCCACCGTCACGTCGCCGCGATGGGCCAAGGCAATGTGCTTGACGATCGCCAGGCCCAGGCCCGTGCCGCCCATCTTGCGGCTGCGCGCCTTGTCGACCCGGTAGAAACGCTCGAACAACCGCGAGTGGTGCTCTTCGGCGATGCCGCAGCCCTGGTCCTTCACCGCAATCACCGCCTGGCCGGCGTCGCAGTAGCCGCTCAACCACACCCGGCCGCCGGGCTCGCTGTGCTTGATCGCGTTGTCGAGCAGGTTGATGACGGCTTGCTCCAAAAGATCGGGCTTCATGCGGGCTGAAACATCGCTGCCGCAATCGAGCAAAACGTCGATCTTCCGTTCGGCCGCCCGAACGGCGCAGTCTTGCACCGCCCCTTGCAACACCTGGTCGATGCGGCCGACGGCGAGCGAAATGTCGCCGCCCTCGGCTTCCTTTTCGATCCGCGCCAGGCTGAGCAGGTCTTCGATGATGGCGTTCAGGCGATCGGCCTGTCTGGCGATGATTTGCAAAAAACGCTCGGCATCGTGGCGGTCGGCCAGCGCGCCGTCGAGCAGGGTCTCGACGAAGCCCTTGATCGACGTGATCGGCGTGCGCAGCTCGTGCGAAACGTTGGCCGCGAAATCGCGCCGCAGATTCTCGAGCTGCCGCAACCGCGACACGTCGTTGAGCACGATCACCGCCCCGATGCCGCGGCCGTAAGAATCGCGCAACGCCGTGCCGTTGGCTTGCAGCACCCGGTTTCGCCCGTTGCGCAGAATCACGTTGCCTTCGACCGGCTGATTGCAGATCAGTGCGTTGGCGACGAATCGCCGCAGGTCGGCATTGCGGACCACCTCTTGCAGCCCGCGCCCCTCGATTTCTTTGGCATCGGCGCCCAGCAGCTTGGCCGCCGCGGCGTTCACGCTGATCACCCGCTGGTCGGTATCGACCGCCAACACGCCTTCGACCATGCTCATCAAGACCGCCTCTTGCTCGTTGTTGCGGCGGGCCAGCGACAGGTACGACGCCTCCAGCTTCTCGGCCATGGCGTTGAAGGCGTCGGCCATTTCGGCCATTTCGCGGCTGTCGGGCATCCACAGACGCTCGCTGAGATGGCCCGACGAGAACCGTTCCGCCGCCGCTTTCAAGCGCTGCATCGAACGGGCGACGGACTGGCCAATCAGCCAACTCACGGCCAGCGCCAGGCCCACCACCAGCGGCCCGGCGAGCAGCCATCGCGCCGCGACGCTGTTCACAAACCGCGAGATCAGCCCGATCGAGGCCAGCGAGGCGACCAGCAGGGTGAGGACTTGCGGAAAGAGGTGCCAGAAGAGCCTCTTCGAGGGCATCGTCTATTCCTTGAACCGATAACCGACTCCGCGCACCGTTTCGATATACTCGCCGAATTCTCCCAGCTTTTTGCGCAGCCCGGCCACTTGCACATCGACCGACCGTTCGGTGACGGGGTAATCGTCGCCCTTGACGGCATCGACGATCTGGCTGCGCGAAAAGGCCCAGCCCGGCCGCTGCGCCAAGAAGTGCAGCAGGCGAAACTCGGTGAGCGTGAGCGAGAGCGGCTTTCCGGCGGCCAGCACCTCGTGCCTGCCCGGATGAATCACCAGCTCGCGGGCCTGGATCGTGGCATCGGGGCTGGCGGGCTCGTGTTTGCGGCGCAGCACCGCCTTGATGCGGGCGATGAGCACGCGCGGACTGAACGGCTTGGTGATGTAGTCGTCGGCCCCCAGTTCCAGGCCCGTCACCATGTCGGCCTCTTCGCCTTTGGCCGTCAGCATTACGATCGGCACGTGCTTGGTGCGCGTGTCGTTCTTCAGCAGCTTGCAGACTTCCAGGCCATCGACGCTGGGCAGCAGCAAGTCGAGCACGATCAGGTCGGGCGGATTGGTGCGCGCCTCGCGCATGGCGTCTTCGCCCGTCACGACGCAATTGACCCGGTAACCTTCTTTCGAAAGGTTGTAACGAATCAGCTCCAAAAGGTCTTCCTCGTCGTCGACAACGAGGATGCGCTCTTTCGGCATCGGGCGCCTCGTAAAGGGATGGGGGACTCTTTGAGAGGTTAGAGATACCATCACGGTGTTAGTGTTCAGTTAGGATTCAGTACGGTTTAACCCATCCAGCATATCGGATTTGCCGGCCGAGGGCAGTGCCCCGGCCTTACGGCTGACCCGCCAGAGACCGGCGCGCGAAGGCCGGCACAGCGCCATAAACATGTTGCCAGCGATGCCTTAGACCCTTATCATCAAAGGTGATGCGCCTGCCTGAGAACGTGCCTTTCGCCTTTCCGGCGGGCATTCCTGTCTTAAACCTCGGAAACAGTGGAGGCGGTCATGAAGCGGCCAGTCACGATTACGTCGGTGTTGGCAATTGTCGCAGTGTTGTTTTCGGCCGCCGGCGAGGCGGCCCCACGCAAGCCGGCCAGCAAAGGCCGTTCATCGGGCGGCTACGGCGTCGATCCTTCGGCCCAGAAGGTCGATCTGTTCAAGGCCGCCGAAGGCAAGCAGGTCAATGCGCAGGTTCTCGTGCAATCGCCGGGGCTCGCCACGCTGACGCTGACCAATCTCTCGCAGAATCCGCTGAACGTCGAAGTGCCGTTGTACATGGCAGCCGAACCGGCTTTGAAGGGTTTCGGGAAAATTCCGACGCCGCAAACCCTGGCCCTGGCGATCGATCCGCGATGGACCGCCGGCGTCGAGAAAAAAGGCAGGAAGACCGGCGTCAAGACGAGCCGGAAAGGCAAAGACGACGACGCGAAAGACGAGAAGAAGCCGGACGAAACGAAGGACGAGGCGAAGGACGCCAAGAAAGACGAGAAGAAAGCCGATTCGGGGGTTGCGCTGGTTCCGTTGCCGGCCGGCGAGGTGCGGCAATTGCCCTTGTTCTCGCTCGGCCTTGAGATGCCCACCACACGACCCGCGCCTGCCGCCGGTTTGGCTTACCAACTGGCGGATTTCGACAAGCGGATTCAAGCCCCGGAGATGAAAAAGTTGATGGAGCACCTGGTGCAAGGCACCGTTCCGCCCGACAGCGGGCAGCTTTTGGCCTGGCACTACCACGGCCGCTTGAGCTGGGAGGAGATGGGCACCACGGGCCTGATCGCGCTAGCGCAACTCCAAGCGGCTCAGCACTATGCCGAGATTGTCGAAGGCCGCGCGGCGCCCGACGCTGCCGCGCCGCAAACCGCCAGCAAGAAAAGGAAACGCTGAGCCGGCGTGCCCTGGCGCGGCGTCTGGGGCGGAGTCGCGTTATCATCTCATTCATGAAACCGCAGACAGATCCAAAAGTTGACTACGCTTTCAAGCACGTGTTCGGACGCAGAGCAGTTGGATGCGGACGTCCTGCCCGATCCGTTGAATGTGCCGGAAGTCCGCTGGGCATTGGGAGACTTGCTTATGATCTCACAGAGTGACCGCGAACGTGAGCTCTATCAATCGCGACTCAAAATGCGGCGTGACATGAATGCGGTGCGAGACGAAGGACGAGCGGAAGGACGAGCGGAGGAGCGGCGAGCATTCATTCGGTCCCTGCAGGCGGCACTGCACGAGGACGCGATGTCTATGGAACAGTTGGAAGCATTCTCGCTGCCGGAGCTGGAAAGTCTTATGGGTCGCCTGCAAGCCGAGTTGAACGTGAAGCTGTCGAACCGCTCGTAAGCGCGAAGCTGGCCAACGGGCCGTGAGGTCACGCCTCCGCCTCCAGAGCCTCGTCATTCGACCGATCCGCGGAAGCCAGAAAACGAAACGCTAGCCGCGCGAGATCAGGCCCACGTCGAGCAGCAACACAAACAGCATCAGGCTGGCCAGGAAAAACAGGCCGGCGAACTGAAAGTACGCCACCACCTGCTCGCTGACCGGCTTGCCGCGCACGCCTTCGGCCGCCAAAAACACCATGTGCCCGCCGTCGAGCATGGGAATCGGCAGGAAATTCAAGACCGCCAGGTTGGCGCTCAGCATTCCCAAGAACAGCAGGAAGGGCGACATCCCTTCCGAGGCCGTGGCGCCGGCCTGCTTGGCAATCTCCACCGGTCCGCCCATGCCTTTCACCGATACCTGGCCCGTCATGATCTTACGCAGAAACCGAAACACCAATGACAACGAATACTTCGTCTCGCGCCATCCCAGCGTCACCGCCTGCGGCAGCGTGTCGGCCTTCTGCGTGACCAGCACCGGCGCAAACAGCAAGCCCCGGTCTTGGTTAAACCAATCGCCGGAGAGCTTGGGTTCCAGCGTGATCGTGCGATCGCCCGTCAATTGCAGCTCCAGGCGCGTCTCCGGAAGTAGTTGTTGAACGACGTCGAAGACCAGCGGCCAGTTTCGTTCTTCAGCGAAATCGATCTCCTTGATCTGCTGCAGATTCTTGCGGCCGTATTTCTCCACTTGCATCGTTTCGTCGGGAGGCAGTAAGCGTGCCTTCTCGATCGTGTCGCCGGGGTTCACGCCGGCGGCGGCAGCCGGACTGTCGGCCTCAATCGCGGCGACTTTGTTCTCGACCTCGACTGCCACGCCCAATGCGGGAACCGCCACCGGGCTATCTTCTCCGGGCATCGTGTTGTCAAAGGCGTTCCGGTCCAGGACCACGTCTTTGGTCAACGTTTGCCCGCCACGTGAGATGGTGACCTTCGCGGCAGCCGCTTCGCGCTGTTGAAGCCGTTCCGCCAGCCGCATCGGATCGCCGGGGGCCTCGCCGTCGATCTCTTTAATCAGATCGCCGGCACGGATGTCTGCCGCTTCCGCGGGCGAGCCGGCCTGCACCGCCACGATCTTGCCCACGGCCATGACCAAGCCAAACGTCCGCATCGGCACGGGAGGAACCTCCACGTCGAGGCGTTCGACCGTCGCTGGTTGATCGGCCGATTTTGCCTCATCCTTTTCCGCCCGCTCGACCGTAAACGTCAGCTTTCTATCGCCATTTGCCAGAGCCTGGTCGAGCTGCCACCCTTCCTGAACCGCCCTGTCGTTGACGGCCACAATGCGGTCGCCGGCCTTGAGACCGACGGGGCCCGAAAACGTTCCGGGCAGCACCAAGACGAGCTGGTTCGTGTGCCCGTTGCTCATGCCGATCAGGGGAACCAGTTTCCTCCGCCGCGGAAAAACTTTGATCTTCAACAACTCATCGACGCCGGGCCGCTTGACAACGAAATCGACACCCTGGTCGATGTCGCCCAGCGAAACGCCGGTTTGAAGATCGCGAAACGTTGGATTCTTAACGCCGGCGATCTGCCGAACTTCGTCGCCGTCCTGCAAGCCGGCCTCCCACGCCGGCTCGCCCGGAAAAACCTTGCCCACCACGCAGGCAATTTGTTCCACGCCCATGCCGTAGGCGATGCCGCCCACCACGAAGGCGAAAATCACGTTCATAATCACGCCGGCGGAGATGATGGCCATCCGCTGCGGAACGCTCTTGGCCATGTAGCTGCGCGGGTCGAAGACCGATTCGCCCTCCGGCGGGGCTTCGCCTTCGGCGACCTTGAGCTTGGCGCGCTCGGTCTCCTCGTGCAGTTTGCTGGGGTTGTCGTCCTGGCCCAGCATCTTCACGTAGCCGCCCAACGGCAGCACGCCGACGCCATACTCGGTCTCGCCCCATTTGTATTTGAACAGCTTCCAGCCGCCGATGTCGAAGCCGAGATAGAACTTCTCGCACTTCACGCCGCACGCCTTGGCCACCGCGAAGTGGCCCAGTTCATGCACGAAAATCACCATGCCGATGCCGACGGCCACCTGCAAAATGATGGGCCAGTTTTCCGGCTTCAGGAACCAGTCGATGCCCCCGATCAAGTACCAATGCAACGCACAACCTCCTGGCGCGCCCAGCCGTCGAGCACGAGCAACCGGTCGAGCGACGGGGACGGATCGAAATGATGATGTTCGAGCACGCTTTTTACCAGCGGCACGATTTGAGTGAACTTCAACTTGCCTTTGAGAAAGCCGGCCACGGCCGCTTCGTTGGCCGCGTTCAGCACCGCCCCGGTGGTGCCGCCGCGGCGTGCCGCCTCCATGCCCAGCCCCAAGGCCGGGTAACGCTCGGCGTCGGCCGGCTCGAACTCCAGCCGGCACGACCGCGTCCAATCGAACTTGGCCGCCACGCCCGGCTGCCGCTCAGGATAGGTCAACGCATATTGAATGGGCAGTTTCATGTCGGGCGGGCTAAGCTGGGCGATCACCGAGCCATCGACCCACTCGACCATCGAGTGGACGATCGACTGCGGGTGGATCACCACCGCAATCTGGTCGGCGTCGAGATCGAACAGCCAACGGGCCTCGATGATCTCCAACGCCTTGTTCATCAACGTGGCCGAGTCGACCGTGATCTTCGGCCCCATCTTCCACGTCGGATGGGCCAGAGCGTCGTCGACCGTGACCTTCGCCAATTGTTCGGGAGTGTAGTTGCGGAACGGGCCTCCGCTGGCCGTGAGCACGATCCGCCGCAGCTCGCTCCGCCGGCCGGCCTGCAGGGCCTGAAAAACGGCGCTATGCTCGCTATCGACCGGCAGGATCGCTGTTTTGCGTTGGCGGGCCAACTCCGTGACCAGCGGCCCGGCCATGACCAGCGTCTCTTTATTGGCCAGGGCGATGGTCTTGCCGGCTTCCAGGGCGGCCCACGTTCCCCGCAGACCGGCACTGCCGACGATGGCCGAAACCACCACATCGACCTCCGAGGAGGTGACGGCCCGCTCCAGTCCCTCCGGGCCGACAAGCAATTCTACGCCGCCGGGCAGCGGGGGCCAGGGATGCGCCTTTGCCGCGGCGGCATCGGTGGCGATCAACCAGCGCGGCCGCACCTCGGTCGCCTGCCGGGCCAACTCCGCCAGGCTGGCATGGGCCGAAAGGGCCGTGGCGGCCAGTTTGCCGCTTGAGGCGCCGATGACTTCCAGCGTGCTTTTGCCGATGCTGCCAGTCGAGCCGAGAACAGCGACACGGGTGACGTGGGGCTTGGGCACAGGGCTGAAAAACGGGAAAGGGCTGGCCTGGGCCGGTATGATTTCGGCGGAAGGCGAAACGCTGCTCATGGCCGTGGGTTCCTGGCGTTAATTACTGATGCAACTTGGGGTTCCGACCGGCCAGCCGCATTGTAAGCCTGCCGGCCGCTCGCCGACAAGCGAAGAATCGGCCCGTGGGCCGTCGCCCGCCGCGGCGTTGTACCTTTGCTAGTCTAGGGCATACTATGTCAGGGAGATGAGGGATGAGAGATGAGGGATGAGGGATTATACGTCGCGCGGCCGAAAGTGAGGCCCGAGCCGCCGCTTCTGTAGGGAACGCCCTCCGTGGCGTTCCGCAGCCTCGCCGGTGTAAAGTCCATTGGTGGGCCGCGGAACGCCACGGAGGGCGTTCCCTACAGAGACGACTTCGGGACCCAGGACCTCACTTCCGGCCGCGTGAGGTATAACGATGGCCGACGGCCATCTCTCATCCCTTATCCCTCATCTCTCATCTGTTTCAATCAGCTAATCGATTACGAACCGTCAATGGAAAACAAGAACGAAAACGGCCGCAAGCCGCCCGAAAAAAAGTCTCCCGAAAAAAAGAGCGCGCCGGTCGGCACCAATGTCATCGGCTATCTGCTGGCCCTGGCCATCGGCGCGATGCTGATTGTGATGGTGTTGCACCGGGGCAACGAAGCCGACATTCCTTACCTCGAACTGCTCCGGCTCATCAAGCTGGGAAATCCGCAAACGAGCGATCTGAAAGACGCCACGGCCAAGGCCAAAGACACGGCCGCGGTCCCGCACATCGAGATCGAAGAAAACCCGCACACCAACAACCATCGCATCCTCTGGTATTCGAATCTCAAAGAACTAACGGTCGGGCCGACGGAGGTCACCGGCAAGGTCACGCAGGAGATTCGCGAACCGAAGACCGCGCCCCAGGTGGTCGACTTCCGCTCCGCCCGAATGGGCCTGGAAGACGACAACGGCGAGCTGCTCAAGCAGTTGCAGGACCACGGCTTCACCGACGTTCGCGGGAAGGCGGCCCCCAGCCCGCTGCGCGATTATTTGCCCGCCTTGATGTTCGCCGCCTTGATCGTGTTGTTTGTGGTCATCATGATGCGGCGGTTCGGCGGCGCCGGCAGCCCGATGGCCTTCGGCCGCAGCCGCGGCAAGATGTACGCCCAGGAAGACATCGGCGTGACGTTCGAAGACGTGGCCGGCATCGACGAAGCCGTCGACGAGCTGCGCGAAGTGGTCGAGTTCCTCCGCAGCCCCGAAAAATATCAGGTGCTGGGCGGCCGCATTCCCAAGGGCGTGCTGCTGGTCGGGCCGCCGGGCACCGGCAAGACGTTGTTGGCCAAGGCGATCGCCGGCGAGGCGGGCGTGCCGTTCTTCAGCCTTTCGGGCAGCGACTTCGTCGAGATGTTCGTGGGCGTGGGGGCCGCCCGCGTGCGCGACATGTTCCAGCAGGCCGAGGCCAAGGCCCCCTGCATCATCTTTATCGACGAGCTCGACGCCCTGGGCAAGACGCGCGGCACGAGCCTTGTCGGCGGACACGACGAGCGCGAGCAGACCCTGAACGCCCTGCTGGTCGAGATGGACGGCTTCGACTCCAACAGCGGCGTGATCGTGTTGGCCGCCTCGAACCGGCCCGAAACGCTCGACCCGGCCCTGTTGCGCCCCGGCCGCTTCGACCGCCACGTGCTCGTCGACCGGCCCGACGTCAAGGGCCGCGAAAAAATCCTGGAAGTTCACGTGCAGAACGTCAAGCTCGACAGCAGCATTCGGCTCAAGGAAGTAGCGGCGATCACCTCCGGCTTCGTCGGCGCCGACCTGGCCAACCTGGTGAACGAGTCGGCCCTCTTGGCCGCCCGAAAAGGGAAGACGGCCGTGGGCATGGAGGAATTCAACGAGGGAGTCGAGCGCGTCACGGCCGGCCTGGAAAAGAAGCAGCGCGTGATGCACGAAGACGAGAAGCAGCGCGTGGCCTATCACGAAAGCGGCCATGCCTTGGTGGCTTACAGCCTGCCCAACACCGATCCGGTGCATAAAGTGTCGATTATCCCTCGCGGCCTGGCCGCGCTGGGATACATGATGCAGCGGCCGGAAGGCGACCGCTACTTGATGACCCAATCGGAACTGGAAAGCCGCATCCAGGTGTTGCTGGCCGGCACGCTGGCCGAGGAGCTGATTTTCAGCGATGTCTCGACCGGCGCACAGAACGACTTGGAGCGGGCCAGCGAGATCGCCCGCAGCATGGTGATGGACTATGGCATGAGCCGGTTGGGCCGCATTAATTTGCGGGAAAGTGCGCGGTCGCCCTTCTTAGCCGGATCGGGCGAGTTTCCCCGCGATCGCAGCTACAGCGAGCAGACCGCTCGCGAGATCGACAAGGAAGTGCAGCGAATTACCGAGGAGGCCATCGAACGAGTGCGTCGGATTTTGCAGTCGCGTCAGCCGGCGCTGGTTGGGCTGGCGAAGCGGTTGATCGAGCACGAAGTGATCGACGCCGACGAGCTACGTCAGATCATCGAAGAGAACTCGCCCAGTCCGCAGATTGTGCCCGGCACGGCGTCGGAGCGCAAACGGCCTCTGCCCGAAGCCGGCGAGATGGCCGCCGCCGAGTCGAACGAGGATTTACGGCGCACGGAGGAAGGGTGAAACGACAGGGGAGTGAATTGGACCTTATTGAAAGCGACCACCCGCCAAGTTGCTCTACTTGCACGCAATCGTCGGTGGCTGGGGCAGAAGCTGGCCGAGATTGATCCGGCCCTTGCAATACGCATCGCCGGCCAGCGATGCCCCGGTGGTAGCGCTACCTGGGCATCGCCGCGACGGAGCGATTTGCGCGGAACTCCCCAATCGGCGCGGCTCTGCCCCAGCCACCGCCATTCCGTTTCTGTTGTTTAGGCGGGTGGTGGATTGAAAGTGCCTGGGGCGGTGCAATATAATCCAAGAAAGCCTATATGCTCGCAGGGTTCAAATTATGGCTCCGGAAGAAGTTCGTGAGGTTCTTCGGCAGCAGCCGTTCGAACCGTTCCGCTTGGTCATGTCAGACGGTGGCGGCTATGACATTCGGCACCCGGATCTCTTAATGATTGGGCAATGGACTGCGATGGTGGGTCTGACCGGCGAGCCGGGCAAGACCCTTTATGAGCGAGCGGTGAAGGTCGACCTTTCGCACGTCATCCGCCTGGAGCCTCTGGCTTCCGCCTCGGCGCCGCCCAAGAACGAGTCAGGCCGGTAGCGTGCTCTGCTATACTTCACACGGCCAAGAATGAGACGTTTTTCCGCGAGCAAAAGCGGTGGCTGGGGCAGAGCTTGGCCCGCTACCGCCCCGACAATCAGGACACGCCCTGCGGCCAAGCGATGCCCCGGTGTGACCCGCCGGGGCATCGCTTGGCCGCAGAGCGTGTCCTCAATTCGAGTCAGTCCTGGCCAAGCTCTGCCCCAGCCACCGCGTGTCATTAATCAATCGACGACTGACAAAGCACTCGTTGTTGAGCTATAGTTGTCGGGGGCACCTCTTCTATGGACTTGCCTAACTGGAGCTTCGTCGGCCGGCGGCCGCGCCACCAACTGGATGGCGCCGCGACCGTCGACGTCGAGATCCAGTGGCAGTCGAGCGGCAAATCGTCGCGCCAGGCGGCCGAGTTGATCGACTTCTCGCGCCAGGGCGCCCGGTTCCGCTCGGGTGCGGCCTTGGCCATAGACGAGACGATCGGATTTTTTTTGCGCCACCCGCCCTCTGATATCGACGTCGCCCTGTCGGGCATGGTACGATGGCGAGCGAAAGAGGACGCCGACCGTTGGTTGTACGGTTGCCAGTTCAGGGAAGAAGTACCGCTGGAGACGCTCGGTGAACTTTTCCTGTCCGGAATTCTCGCCGCCCAACCACCGACGTCGCCTGGCTAGACACCGAACCAAACCGCTCGATGGACGAATCTGGCCTTAGTGGCCGGCGCTCGCAGACGCGCGACACGATCCGACTGGGTCTCCTGTTCGGCACGATTTATTTCGTGCAAGGGACAAGCGAGCCGACGACCGGGCTGGTGTCGCAACCGAACCAGTCGCTGCTGCGCGAGTGGGGCGAGACGCCCGAACAGATTGCCACTTTCGTGGCCATCCTGGCCGCGCCCTGGTGCTTGAAGCCGTTGTTCGGCTTCATTTCCGACTTCTTTCCGCTGGCCAGATATCGGCGGAAAAGCTATCTGATCCTCACCAGTCTGGTGGCGATGGCCGGCTTCTTCGCCCTGGCCTGGTGGACTCCGTGGCCCGTGGGCGAATACAACCGCCTGCTTTCCTGGCTGCTGGTGCCAACGGTGGCCGTAATCTTCGCCAACGTGGTCGTCGACGCCATGATGATCGAAGCCGGCCAGCCTCGCGGCATCACCGGCCGGCTGCAATCGGTGCAGTGGGCGGCGATTTACGCCGGCAGCATCCTGACGGGCAAGCTCGGCGGCATTCTCAGCGAGCGCCAAGAACAGCGGCTTGGTTTCGTGATATGCGGCGCCCTGATGTCGTGTACGTTTATCCTGTCGCTGGTGGGCCTGAAAGATACGCCCGCCATCGGCCCCAGGGAGGACTGGCGAAAATCGCTCGGTTCGCTGGGCGCGGCGATGAGGTCGCCGCAAGTGCGGGCGGTCATGGCGTTCGTCTTTCTCTGGCATTTCAATCCCTGCTGCCAGGCCGTTCTCTATCTGCACATGACCGACGGCATGGGGTTCAGCGAGGAGTTCTATGGCGATACGATGTCGCTGATCGCCATGGGTTCGCTGGCCGCGTGCGTGTCGTACGGGTTCTACTGCCGGCGCGTGCCGATGCGGCGATTGGTGTATGCGGCCGTGATTTTGGGCGTGGCCAGCACCTGGGGATACTGGAACCTGGCCGGCCGGACCTCCGCCGTGCTGATCAGCGTGCTGACCGGCTTCGCTTATATGACGGCCAGCATGATCATCGTCGACTTGGCCGCGCGGGCCTGTCCGATCGAGGCGGCGGGCACGCTGTTCGCCCTGTTCATGGCCACCTGCAACATCAGCTCCGCCATCACGACCTGGCTGGGAGGCCACATCTACCAGGCGGCCGGCGAGCGATGGGGTTATGAGGAGGCTTTCAGCGTTGTGGTGGCGCTGGGCGGTCTAGGCTGCGCGAGTGCGTGGTGGGCCATCCGCTACCTGCCCGTCGAATTGCTCGGTTGCCCGCAGCCTGCGCCCGCCTCGCGGAGCGCTGGGGAATTGCCGGTGCTGGGCGAATTGCCGCTGGCGATCGAGTCGCCACCGTCGGGCATTTAGTCGCGACGGCCGGAGTCGGCCAAATGCAAGGTGCAGGTGCTACTCCTCCGCGATCATCCACCCCTGCACTTTCCCGCTTGGCAGCGGTAGCATCGTGGGTCTGGAACAGAGGATGCGAACGACATTCGGGTCGCGAGGGTTACTCAGCATCTCAATACCGAGGATCTCGACCTCTTCCTCGGAACCGAGGCCGTGCAGCCGCACGCGTTTTCCGGTGCCGAGCGATCCGCGTTCGATGCGAACGTCGAGGCCAATTCGTCCTTTAAGAACAGAGGCCGGAAAGAGTTCGCCGAGATCCATAACCTCGACGACCGTCGCGGCCAGTTTGTCGGTGGCGGTTCTTGTCATAACATTAGCCTAGTCCGGTACGCCCAACCTCTGCAAATCAAGACGAACTGAGGTAACACCGCTTCGCGATCACGCCCCCCAGTACGGCAAATACGAGGGCGAACAGCGCGTGACCAGTCGTGATGAAAAGAGCTTGATCGACGGTTGGCATGATGAAGGCTTCTGCGCCCATCGGCCCTGGTGTGCCCGGCATCGTGCCGGGCGGCGCGGCGCTATAAGTATAAGTTGTCGAGCCGGAGGGCCAAGGCGCAGCGGCCGGCGTCGCATACATGACCGTCGTTGGCAGCATCTGGTGGCATCGATCGAGCAACTCGCTGGTGACCAGGCGGTCTCGTAATGGCGCAGAACCATCCGGCGATTGCCATTGCCCGCAGGTTGCCCAGAGATATGCAAAGCCGAACGCCGCGAAGCCGCCCCAATAGGCACGTCGCGCGCCGGAACAAAAAATCGCCGCCGTGGCTGCGGTGATCAGCATGAAGAGCACGGCTGTGAAGGTCAGCAGGGAGAACCATGCCGTCGCGTAAACCATCAAGCCGCAACTGACCGCCGCGAAAGAGACGACGCCAAACAACCCGCGGAGCGAGAAGTGAAAACGACGCATGGCGACTCCTTTACTACAGAATGGGCAACAATCGCATTTTCTCATTACGCCCCAGAGAACACCACACGTGCCGGGCCTCAGGGTGGTGCCCTAATAGTGTGTTGCTCGTGTGCAAAGAGACACTAACCCGAAGCGTCAGCGAGGCAGAATCACGACATTTCCTCGCTGACGCTTCGGGTTAGTGCGGGCCAGCAACACACTATTAGGACACCACCCGGGCGTGAAGCACGCTCCAGGCTGCCTTTGTTACCAGGCCGAAGGCCGTCGTGGTTGCCGCTGTCGCGCGTTGCTACAATGCGGCCATGATGCCCGACAATTCGTCCTTCTCCGACCGGCCCGACGACATTTGTGCTCGATTGCCAAAGCTGCCGCCGCAGCCGACCGAGCCGGCGTCGCCGCCGATTTACGCCGCTTCCGTCTATCGTTGCGAGTCGCCCGCGCAGGCCGAGAATCTGCTGTCCGGCGAATCGGCCGGATACGTCTATAGCCGCGACGGGCATCCCAACGCCGATCAGTTGGCACAGAAATGCGCCGAGTTGCACGCCGCCGGCTGGGCCACCGCTTGCAGCTCGGGCATGGCGGCGCTGGCCCTGGCCGCGGTGAGCCACCTGACGCAAGGCGACCACGTCGTCGTCGGCAACCAACTTTATGGACGCAGTCTGCAATTGTTCAACGGCGAGCTGGCCCGTTTCGGCGTCGAAGCGGCGACGGTCGACACCTGCGACCTCGACGCCACCGCCGCGGCACTGCGGCCGACGACGCGGTTGGTGGTCGCCGAGACGATCACCAATCCCTTGCTGCGCGTGACCGACATCGCCCGGCTCTCCGCGTTGGTCCATGCGCATGGCGCCCGGCTGCTGGTCGACAACACGTTGGCCACGCCGATCGTCTGCCGGCCGCTCGAACTGGGTGCCGATTTGGTGGTGGAGAGTCTGACCAAGCTGATGAGCGGCCACAGCGACGTTTTGCTCGGCCTGCTCTGCGGCACAGGGAACGCTCCGCAACGAGTCAAGGCCGCCCAGTCGACCTGGGGCTTCTCGACCAGCCCTTTCGACTGCTGGCTGGCCTTGCGCGGCCTCGGCACCTTGGCCTTGCGGGCCGAGCGGGCCATGGCCAGCGCAGAGGCGGCGGCCCGGTTCCTAATCGGTCACGAAAAGGTCAGCCGAGTGGAGCATCCCGGTTTGTCCGAACACCCGGATCATGAACTCGCCGCCAGCCAGTTCCACGGCCGGTTCGGCAACATGGTGACGTGTACGTTGCACGGCGGGCTGGCGGCGGCCGAGCGGTTCATCGCCGCCAAAACGATTCCCTTTTGCCCTTCGTTGGGAGACCTGAGCACAACCCTCAGCCATCCCAGTTCGACCAGCCACCGCTCGATGTCGGAAGACGCGCGGCGGTCGTTGGGCATCGAGCAGGCCACGGTCCGCCTGTCCGTGGGAATCGAATCGGCAGACGCGGTCATGGCCGGACTTGCGGAGGGCCTGTCGGCGGTCTGATGAGAGATAAGAGATGAGAGATGTTGTCGCCTTTCGCCCTCATCCCTCATCCCTTACAAGGCCGCTTTTCGCCCCGGGTGGCGCTGTTCCAGGCCGCAGCCAGCCGTAGTCGGCAGCATCTTGCCGGGACTCAGGTTGCCGCGGGGGTTGAAGGCCCGACGCAGCCGCTCCATTACCGCTAGGTCGTCGCCGGTGAACATTTTGTGCATGAAGCCGAGCTTTTCGACGCCGATGCCGTGCTCGCCGGTCACGCTGCCGCCGCATGCCAGGCACTCTTCCAAGATATCCTCGCTGGCGGCCAGCACGCGGCGGACTTGTGCCGGATCGCGCTCGTCGAACAGCAGAATTGGGTGAATGTTGCCGTCGCCGGCGTGAAAGACGTTGACCGTGCGCAGCTCGTGCTTGGCGCCGATCTCATAGATCCGCCGCAAGATGTGAGGCAGCTTGGTGCGCGGCACGACGCCGTCTTGCGTGCAGTAACTTGGGCTTAAACGACCGACCGCGCCGAACGCCTGCTTGCGCGACTTCCAAAGCAACTGCCGCTCCTGCGGACTGTCGGCCTGGCGAACTTCGCGCGCCTGCGACTTTTGACAGAGACCGACAATGCGGTCGCGTTGCTCGTCGAGGCCGGCTTCCAGCCCGTCGACTTCGATCAGCAGAATGGCCTGGGCATCGAGTGGAAAGCCGAAGTGAAAGGCGGCCTCGATGGCCTGCAAGATGCCCTGATCCATCATCTCCAAGGCGGCCGGCACGATGCCCGCGGCGATGATCTCGCTGATGGCGTTAGTGGCGTCGTCGACCGATTCGAAGACGGCCAGCATGGTCCGCACGCCCTGCGGGTCGCGCGTCAGCCGCACCCAGACTTTGGTGACGATGGCCAGCGTGCCTTCGCTGCCGACGAGGGTGCCGGTGAGATCGAGTCCCGTAGGATCTTCCGCCGGGCCGCCGAACTCGACGACCGAGCCATCGGCCAGCACCGCTTCGAGGCCCAGCACATGGTTCACCGTGACGCCGTATTTGAGCGTGTGCGGTCCGCCGGAGTTTGTGGCCACGTTGCCGCCGATCGTGCAGGCTCCCTGGCTCGACGGGTCGGGGGCATAATGATAGCCCGTTCCCTTCAGGGCCTGCGTGAGCCAGACATTGACCACGCCCGGCTGCACGACGGCATACCGGTCGCGGAGATTGATCTCCACGATTTGCTTCATGCGCGTGAGCACGATCATCACGCCGCCGCCCACCGGCAAGCAGCCGCCGGCCAGGCTGGTGCCCGCCCCGCGCGGCAGGAACGGCACGCCCGCCTCGTTCGAGAGCCGCACGATCTGCGACACCTGCTCGGTAGTGCGTGGAAAGACGGCTACGTCGGGCGTGTTCTTTTCGATCACAAACCCGTCGCACTCATAAACAACCAGCTCGCCATGCGTCGAGAGCACGCTTTCGGTGCCCACGATCTGGCGGAAGCGTTGGGCAAGCTGTGCGAGAGTTTCAGGAGCGAGCATTGGCTGGATGAATGAGCCGGCGAAGGAAACCAACTGGCAATTATACCGCAGGAGGCCGTCGTTAGGACGAAACGCGGTGGCTGGGGCAGAGCCGCGCGATGGGCGAGTTCAGCCTCTACGTTCCGCCGCGGCGATGCCCCGGTAGTGCCACCGCCGGGGCATCGCTGGCCGACGAAGTGTTTCGTGATTCCCCGCGCACACTCGGCCAGCTTCTGCCCCAGCCACCGTTTTCCCCGTTGCCGCTGCCTTTTTCCGGTTGTCTCGATTACGATAGTGAGGCACCAGCCGACTTTTCAACTTCCGACCCGAGACCTTGGACTGACCATGAGCCAACCTATGACGCGACGTCACATTCTGGCCCAAGCCGGCATCGCCGCGGGAGCGACGGCCGCCGGATCCGCCGTCACGCAGGCCGCCGACGGGCCGAAGCCGGCAACGAAGCCCGGCAAGCCGTTCGGTTATTGCTTGAACACCAGCACCGTCCGCGGGCAAAAGCTGGGCATCGAGAAAGAGATCGATCTGGCCGCCAAAGCCGGCTACGACGGCATCGAGCCGTGGATCAACGAAATCGACGAATACGTGAAGCAGGGCGGCTCGCTCAAAGACCTGGCAAAGCGGATCAGCGACCGCGGCCTGACCGTGGCCAGCGCCATCGGCTTTGCCCAGTGGATCGTCGGCGACGACGCGCAGCGGGCCAAAGGGCTGGAAGAAGCGAAACGCACGATGGATCTGGTGGCCCAGCTTGGCGGCCGACGGATCGCGGCCCCGCCTGCCGGCGCCACCGACAAACCGGCCCTCGATTTATCGGAGGCCGCGACGCGCTATCGGGCGTTGCTCGAGCTGGGGCGGCAGATGGGCGTGGCGCCGCAGCTCGAAGTGTGGGGCTTCTCCAAGAACCTCAGCCGTCTGGGTGAGACCGTGTATGTGGCGGTGGAAACCGGCCATCGCAACGCCTGCCTGCTCCTCGATGTCTATCACCTTTACAAGGGCGGCTCCGAGTTCAACGGCATCAAGCTGCTGGGCGGTGCGGGCATGCACGTCTTCCACGTGAACGACTACCCGGCATCGCCCCCGCGGCAAACGATCACCGACGCCGATCGCGTCTATCCCGGCGACGGCGTTGCGCCGCTAGACCAATTGTTTCGCGACCTGCGCGACGCCGGCTTCTGCGGCATGCTTTCGCTGGAGTTGTTCAACCGCGGTTACTGGGAGCAGGATCCGTTGGAAGTTGCCCGCACGGGTCTGGAAAAGACCCGTGCCGCCGTGGAAAGATCGCTTTAGCCGCACATATCGAGCGATCAAGGTAGGGTGGGGCCAGCGAGCTTGCGAGCGCCGGCCCACCGTTGGCGACGTCGATTACGGTGGGCCGGCGCTCGCAAGCTCGCTGGTCCCACCCTACGCCCAATGCGTTACTGCGGACGGGTGTCTGTCGATCATACCGTCCATAACGAACGTACCGATGTTTTCGCTCGCGTCGGCTGCGCCAGCCCAGGCGATGGCGTCATGCTATGTTTGCGAAGTCTTGCCAACTCGCTCTGCGGAAGCCTGCCATGTTGCAATCGTTCGCGTCGCTCGCCGGCACGATGGCGCCCGCCGGCGCAGAAACGCCTGTGCTCGGCGCCCCGATTTTCCCGCCACCTGGCGACTCGCCCGCCGCCACCACCAGCCCTGGGCGCTTCGAAGTGCTGCGGACTCATGCCAGCGGAGGTTTGGGCCGAGTCTCCGTGGCCGTCGATAACGAACTGCGCAGACAGGTGGCGATCAAAGAAATGCACCCGCAATTGGCCGACCACCCGGAAAGCCGCGCCCGGTTTCTGCTCGAAGCCGAAGTCACCGGCAGCCTGGAACATCCGGGCGTCGTTCCCGTCTATAGCCTGGGCAATTGGCCCGATGGCCGGCCCTTCTATGCCATGCGGCTGATTCGCGGCCAGACGCTCGAAGAAGCCGTCCGGCAGTTCCATGAGACCCCCTGCGACGCCGGCGAGCGCGAGCTGCGGCTGCGCAAGTTGCTGCGTCGCTTCATCGATATTTGTAATGCGGTCGAGTATGCCCATAGCCGCGGCGTGCTGCACCGCGATCTCAAGCCGGCCAACGTCATGCTCGGTCCCTACGGCGAAACGCTCGTCGTCGATTGGGGGCTGGCCAAACCGGCCACGCAAGGCGACGTGGCCGCCAGCTCCACGCAAACGTTTGTGGCCCTTCAGGCATCGGGCAACACGCCGGCCACCCGCGCCGGCACCGTGATCGGCACGCCCGCCTATATGGGCCCCGAACAGGCGTCCGGCGCGCTCGACCGGCTTGGTCCGGCCAGCGATGTCTACAGCTTGGGAGCGACGCTCTACACGGTCCTGACCAATCAGCCGCCGTTTGCCGACGAGAACTTCGCGGTGACGCGAAGCCGCATTCTGAAAGGCGACTTTCCGCCCCCGCGCTGGGTCCGCTCCGACGTGCCGCGACCGCTGGAGGCGATTTGCCTCAAAGCGATGGCCTTGCAGCCGGGCAATCGCTATGCCTCGGCCCACGCCTTGGCGGAAGACGTCGAGCACTGGCTGGCCGACGCGCCGGTCCGGGCATATCGCGAAGGGCCGATCGAGCGCTGGTCGCGCTGGTCGCGCCGCCACCGGGCCTGGGCGCGGGCGGTGGCCTTTTCGTTGACGTTGGTGTCCGTCGTGGCCCTCGTCGCAAGCGGTCTGGTGAACCGGGCGCGGCTGCAAATCGACGAAGCACACCACCAACGCGCCTTGGCTCAGATCGATTTGCTCTGCAATGCCGAGCCGGCCGCGATACCGTTGATCCTCGAAAACCTGCGCCCTTTTCACGACGAAGTCGCGCCGCGGCTGCGAGAGATGCTTGCCGGCGGCGACCTCAGCCCGCGACAGCGAATGCGGCTCGATCTGGCCTTGCTCGACGACGATCCGACGCGCGTGACCGACCTCGTCGGGTCGCTCTTGACCTGCTCCTACGACGATTTTGAGGTCGTCCGCGACCGCTTGCGACCGCACGCCAAGACCTTTATCGACTCATTGTGGCAAACGCTCCGTGACGTTCGCGCCGACGCAAGCAGTCGCTTTCACGCCGGCCTGGCCCTGGCCAGCTACCTGCCCGACTCGACGCACTGGACCGCGGACGACTCCGCGTTTATGGCGCGCACACTGCTCGCCCAATCCGTCGATCACCAGCGAGAATTGCGGGCCGACCTGCGGCCGATCGCGTCGCGGCTGTTGCCCGAAGTCTACCGCTCGTTCCGCGACGATTCGCAGCCCGGTGACGTGTGCAGCGCCGCCACGGCCGCGTTGGCCGCCTGGGCGGTCGACCGGCCCGGCCTGCTGGCGACGGCGGCCAGCGAGGCGAGTGCCGAACCCTTCGTGGTCTTGCTGCCGACCCTGGCCGCCGCGCCCGACCGGCCGACCGCCGTCGCCACGTTGCGCGAGATCGTCGGCCGCCAACCACCGGCCGACGGCAGAATCACTGAGCGAGAGCGAATCGCCTTGGGACGCCTGCGGGCCGGGGCGGCGATCGCGCTGCTGCGCCTGGGAGACGATCCCAAATTGAGCGAGGTGTTCACGCCCGGCGACGATCCGGAAAGCCGGACGCAGTTTGTGGCCGGTTTGCGGGCCCGCGGCGTCGGGCCGGAAAAGTTGATCGAGCTTCTCGCCGCCGCGCGCCAAGAGGCGGTGCGCTTCGGGCTGATCTTGGCGTTGGGCGAATTCCGCATCGAAGAAATTCCCGGACCGGCCCGCGATCGCCTGACGCAATGGCTTGCGGACTGGTATCAGACCGATCCCAGTTCCGCGATCCACTCCGCCTGCGCGTGGCTGTTGACAACCTGGAACATGCGCGACCGCGTCGATGGCTTTGACTACGCGCCGCATTCCGCCGCCCGTGACCGGCAACGGGAGTGGTTCATGGTCCCGTTGGGTCCGACTACTGGGGTCGGCAATGTGTTGAAGATGATCGCCTTTCCCGCGGGCGAATTCTGGATGGGATCGCCCGCGACCGAAACCGACCGTCAGAACCTGGAATCTCAGCATCGCGTGCGACTGTCGCGGCCTTTCGCCATCAGCCATCGGCCTCTTTCACGGGCAGTGTATACGCGCTTTCTGACGGAGACCCGCGGCGCCGCGGCGGCCGACGCCTGGCTCGCCTCGGTGCGGGAAATGGCGCCGACGCCGAAACACTCGGCGGTCCGCATAAATTGGTACGACGCGGTCTTGCTGGCACGCTGGTTGACCTTCCAGGCCGGCATGAGCGAAAGCGACCAGTGCTATGCCGACCCGGCCACGTTGGCGCTGGACCGCGACGGGCACCCGATCGACCGGCAATGGCCGTTGCGTCCCGAAAGAAAGGGCTTTCGCTTGCCGACCGAGGCGGAATGGGAATATGCCTGCCGAGCGGGCACGGTGACTGCGTTCAGTTTCGGCAGCGACCAATCATTGGCCGGCGACTATGGCTGGTTTCAGAGCAATTCCGCCGGCAGCTTGCAGCCGAGTTGGGTCTTGAAGCCGACGGGGCGCGGCCTGTTTTCGATCCACGGCAATGTGGGAGAGTGGTGCCATGATTGGCTGGGCTTCATCCCCGGCGGCACCGGTGTGGATCCGATCGGCGCCGCCGAGGGGCCTTGCCGCGCGATGCGCGGCGGTTCGTACTTAAGCGTGGCGGTCCTGTCGCGTTCCGCCAGCCGCGCCGGCCTGCCACCGGAGTTCGCCGCCCCCTACGGCAGCGTCCGCCTGGTGTGTACGCTGTCGCAGTAGACCCAAAGGCGGCCGTGCGGCGCCCGATAGCACGGTGAGGGCATGCAGCTTGCACCAATCAGAACCATTTCGGGTGATTGGGAAAGGGGGGGTTTATGTCTCGCATGAAGGGCATCGAGCCGAACGAAGCCGGTTGGTTGACTCGGCTGGTTTACTGGTTCGTCCGCCGAAAATTCGTCAAGCTGACGGGCAAGGACCGCCTCATCGAACCGGTGAAAGTGTCGGCGCACCACTCGCGGCTGTTCAGGGCCATCGGACAGATGGAGGGCGGGCTGGCGGCCGCACGCTCGCTGCCTGCTGAACTAAAGCTGCTCGCAAGCCTCCGGGCAGCCACGCTCATCGGCTGCCCGTTCTGAATCGACCTCAACTCTGCCGTGAGCAGAGAGGAGGGACTGAGCGAACGGCAGTTGGCCGACCTGGCCGAGTTTGAGGAGAGCGCGGCGTTCTCTGATTTGGAGAAGCGGGTGCTGCGTTACGCCGAGGCGTTGACGCGGACGCCGGCCGACGTTCCGGAGGAACTGTTCAACAGCCTGCGCGAGCATTTCAGTCCGCGGCAGATGGTAGAGTTGACCGCGGCGATCGCCTGGGAGAATTTCCGGGCACGCTTCAACCGCGGCTTCGGCATCGAGGCGGAGGGTTTTACGGAGGGGGCGGCTTGCCCCGTTCACGTCGCCGCGGGCGTGGCGCAGCATGGAGACGCCTGACAACGATGAGCCTTGCAGTAATTGTCGCTGCGGATGCATCGGCAAGAGCCCGTATCCGGTGTTGGTTCACTTTTCAGACCGCCAGCCGGTCAAGCTCGGCTCTCAGGCCGCGCAGAATTTCGCGGCGTTCGTCGAGCACGGGCTGGTTCCAGTCGGCGAGGATCGACGCGCCCATCCCTTCATCGCAGCGGCCCGACCTGATCGATTCCCGCACCGAATCATGAGCCCGCTCGATCAATTCAATCTCTCGTTCGCGGTGGCGGACGGCTTCGGGAATATCGTCGTCCAACTCGTGGAGCAACGCCAATGCCTCTTCTCTCAGGATCGCCAGATCGTTATCAGGCAACTCGCGAGTGAGTTTTTCCAAGCGACGGCGATAGCGCCGCGCTGCGGTCTTATTGCCGTTTTCATAGAGATGCCGGTGAACGCGTTGGCACACCTCGCCTAGCTCACGCCAAAGAGCTGGCGATGTCGCCCTTGCGTCAGGTTCGTAATCGCGTTTCATTTCCACCTCTCCTGCACTCACGCGAAGTTAGCGTACTGCATTCACCTGCGCAGGCTGTTACCCGTTACATCGGCCATCCTGCACTCACGCGAAGTTAGCGTACTGCATTCACCGTCGCAAATCTCACGGATCAGATCGACGGCGATTTCGACGGTGCCGTATTTCTGTCGAATCTCCTCGGTCAATTTGCCGCCGCGGTCCTGAATCCGCTTGCTTAATGTCTACGCTCCTGTCACTTCGGCTTGCGATAGGTCCGCAATCTGCTGACGAATGGCCTCAAGCAATTGCTCATCCTCCATATCCCAGATCGCTTCAACCGTCGGGGCTACGGCAAGATACGACAGGTTCGCCACCAACTGGCCAAAACGCATATCAGGAGCCAATTCGCTTAACTGGTCAAGCAACCGCAAAATCTCTCGACGCTCCGCCGTGATCATGGCAATAAATCTCCAATCGTTGGTAAATGGCCAACCGACCCTCGCAAGTTGCCGACAACCTCAACGCGAATTCTTGTGCCCGGCGCGAGCTTCGCAACCGCGTCGAGCGCGTCACACCGTTGGTTAGCATCAATTCACCGTCCGTGCCACGATAGGCCCACGGCGTTGGCATTCCAATCGTTGAAGAACCGAACCGTCCGATCTGCTGAAAAAGCTTATAGGTATCAGCCCCCGACATTCGGCCCGGGGGCACGTGCAACGTGCGCGGATCGACGTCGACAAACACCCTAGCCAATTCTAGCTTCGCCTTTCCTTGCGGCCACCCAAATTAGGCTTTCGAGGCGACGGAGACGACTGCCTACCGTTCCAGGTAGCAGCTTCGCCCGGCGATGCAACTCACCCGGTCGACGAAGTCGTTGTCGGGGCCAAGCTGACGTTGGGTCTTGGCGCACCAGCAATAGCCGTCGCCCATGATGCCGCTGTCAACTTCGGGGTCGAGCGTGCCGGTCACGCACATCCCCTTGGAAAGCAGGTGACGACAGGCCGGTTGCCGCAGGGCGTCGGCCGGTTGAACGTTCGTGTTGGGCATGGCTCTAAAATCCTCCCGTCTCGAGACCGGCGGCGAGCAGCAATGCACGCTCCACCGCCACACTGGCTAGTTGCACCTTGTACTCGTTGTCTTTCAGCGGCGTGGCGCCAGCCACCGCCGCCTCACCGGCCGCGCGGGCCGTCGATTCGTTCACCGGCCAGCCGATGATCGCCTGGGCCGCCTCGTGTGAAATCCACGGCGTCGGCGCGACGTGACCAAGCACCACGTTGGCATCGGCCACAATGCCGTGTACGATCTTCAAGGCCACCGCCGCCGCGGCCAGCGGATAATCCGGCCCTTCGCCGTGCCGCACTTCGTAAGTCGCGTTGGCCACGCCCGCGGCCGGCGGCAGGAGGATGTGCGTCAGCAACTGGTTGGGGGCCAACACGTGCTCGCGCTGACCTTCGTGCCGAGGCGTGCGGAAGAACTCGGCGATAGGCACAAGGGTCTCGTCTTCGGGCCGAGGCCCGATCACCCGCAACGTCGCTCCCAGCGCGACCAGCGCCGGGGCGGTCCGCGACGAGTGTACGAACTTGGCCGGCCCGTCGTTGCCTAAGATGGCGTGATAGCGGTTCTCGCCTTCCGCCACCAACCGGCCGCGATTCGCCAACAGACCGTAGCCGTTGCGGTAGTACCAGCAGCGCGGCCGCTGACACAGTTCACCGCCGATCGTCCCCTGCCCTTGCAACTGCATGGCGTTGATGCCGCGAATGGCCTGCTTGATGGCCGGATAGTCATCGAGTTCGGGGGCTTCCAAAACGTCGTCGAGCGTCGTCGTGGCGCCGATCGTCACGGCGAGCGAATCGGCCGAGACGCCACGCAGTGAGGGCACGTCCATGATATTCACCACGCGGTCGGGCGTGACGAGCATCTTCTTCATCAGCGGAACCAGGTCGGTGCCGCCGGCCAGAATCTCGGTCTGGCCCGGCTCGCCCGACAACAACTCCAGCACGTCGGCCTCGCATTCGGGCGAGGCAAAATCAAACGCTTTCATCAGGCCTTCCCTCCTTTCTTGATTGCATCCAACACACGCTTGGGCGTCAGCGGCAGCACGGGCACGCGCACCCCCAAGGCGTTGCAAACGGCATTCGAGATGGCCGCGCCGGGGCTGATTACCGGCGGCTCGCCCAGCCCGACTACGCCCCGTTCGTACTCGCTTTCCGGCTGCCAGAGATCGACCACGATCTCGCCCACGTCGCCCAGCCGCGGCAGCTTGTAGTCAGACAGCTCGGCGTTGACGAACGCGCCCGTCTTGGCGTCCATGATGCGTTCCTCGAACAACGCGTAGGAGATACCCATGATCGCCGCGCCGTAGATCTGGCTCTTGGCCGTCTTGGGATTGATGACCAGGCCCATGTCTTGCACGGCCACGAACTTCTTCATTTTTACCACGCCGGTGCGTCGATCGACGGCCACTTCGGCCATCTGCACGCCGCCCACCTGCGAGCTGCTAAGCGGGCTGTCTTTGATCTTCGACGGATCGTATTTGCCCGTCACCTCCAGGGCGTTCATGCCCAGCAGGCGGCAAGCTTGCTGCCAGGTGAGACCCTTCTTGGCGTCGCCCCGCAGTTGGATGCGGCCGCCCATGGCCTCCAGCTTGTCGGCGTCGACGCCGAGCTTGTCGGCGGCCAGCTCGAAGATTTTGCCGAGCGCCTCTTGCGATGCGCGGCGGCTCGACTCGCTGACGCTGCCGACCGTGATGCTTCCGCCCGACGGATTGGCTTCCGTATAAGCGGAGCTGCCGATGTTGACCTTCACCGCCGAGAGCGGCAGGCCGAAGGTCTCGGCGATCACGCTGGCAATCACGGTGCGCGTGCCGGTGCCAAGGTCTTGGCTGCCGAGGTAGGCCTCGGTCGCGCCGTCGGGATGGACCTTCACCGTGCAGCCGCACTTGACCGCGCCGCCGCCCCAGGTGTGCAAGGCCATGCCCAGCCCCGTGACCACGTCGCCTTTGGGCTTGCCCTTGCCGTGGGCATGCCACTTGGCCTTCCAATCGATCAGCTCGGCCGCCCGCTGCATCTGCTCGCGGTAGGTGTCGGCCATGCTCTCACCCCGTTTCTTGGGCGTGGCGTTGACCAGATTCTTCATGAACACGTCGTAGCTGTCGAGGCCCAGTTTGGCCGCGATGTCGTCGAGCGCGGTCTGCGTCAGCGCGCATGCCTGCGGATGATTCGGTGCCCGCCAGGCCCGGTCGGGACCGGTGTCGGTGATGATCGAGATCTGCTTGCGGCGATAGTTCTTGGGCACCAACACATAAGGCACCGCCTGCTTTTGCACGCCGCCGGGTTTGGCGCCCGCCGTACCCCAATGCGTCGAATCCCAGCAGGTGACGAGGCCCTCCTTGTCGGCGCCGATGCGCACCTTGATGAAGCCCGACGGCCGGCAGCCGGCCACCTTCAGCTCCTGATCGCGGTCGAGCATCAGCTTGACGGGCCGGCCGGTCTGCTTGGCCAACTGGGCGCAGGCGACGCCCCACGTGTCGGGCGCGAACTTGCTGCCGAAGCCGCCGCCGATGAAGTCGCATTTCACGGTCACGTCGCCGGCAGTGATGTCGAGCGGCGTGGCGAACTGGCCGGCCGTGCCCGATACGTTCTGCGTCGACAGATACGCGATCAGCTTATCGCCGTCCCAGACGCAAGTCGAACCGTGTGGCTCCAGGCACATGTGGGTAATGACGGGCACGCCGTAGTGGCCCTCGACGACCGCGGCCGCTTGTTTGAACTGCCGATCCAGTTCCTGAACGTTGAACTCGTCTTCGTCGACGTCGGGTTCGGCCTCCGCGGCCACCGTAACGTCTTCGCCGGCTCCCTTCGTGCGACCGGCTTCCTCGGCAGCTTCCAAGTCGTCGTCTTTGACAAACACGTCGAGCATTTCATACTCGACGTCGATCAATTTCAACGCATCGGCCGCGGCGGCTTCGGTTTCGGCCGCCACGATGGCGATCTCGTCGCCTTGCCAGCGGATCTCGTCGCCCTCTTTTTTCATCACCTTGACGGCATGGACTCGCCGCACTTTTTCGGCCGAACTGGTGTCGATCGACTTGATCTTGCAGTGGGCGTGCGGGCAGCCAAGAATCTTGGCGAACAGCATCCCCTTGAGGTTGATGTCGTAGGTGTATTTGGCGGCGCCGGTGGCCTTTTCCAGGCCGTCGATGCGGTCGTGCTCTTTGCCGATGACCGACGCTTCACCGTATTTGGGCCAATTGTAGGCAATCATTTCTTGCCTCCTTTCACCACGTCGATGGCGGCTTGAATCACGTTGGCGTAAGTGCCGCAACGGCAGATGTTGCCGTTGAGGCCCTGGCGAATCTGGGCTTCGGTGGCCTTGGGGTTTTTATCCAGGAATGCCCGCACGGCCACGACGAAGCCCGGCGTGCAAAAACCGCACTGCATGGCGTCGTGCTTGACGAAGGCCAGCGGCACGGCATCGGGCCTGCTGCCGCCGAGACTCTCGACGGTTTGAATCTTCTTGCCCACGCACTGCATGACTAGCGTGGTGTTGGCACTGATCGTTTTGCCGTCCATGATCACGGTGCAGGCGCCGCTGGTCTCGTCGATGCTGACGGGCTTGGCGCCGGTCAGATCGAGTTGATAGCGGAGCGCGTCGAGCAGCGTGGTGCGGGTTTCGACCTCGACTTCGCGGCTCTGGCCGTTGACGGTGAGCTTGATCTTGCTCGTGCCTTGCCCGCCGGTGACTTTTGGCTTTTTCGCTTGAGCGGCCTCGACGGCGCCGGGGCCGGTGGCCAGGGCGGTCGCGGCGGCGGCGGCACCGGAGCCGCGCAGAAAGGCCCGGCGGCTGAAGCCGGAGTCCGGCCGCTCGGCGTGAATGGAATCCTTCATCGAAGCACCTCCAGGGGAGACATGGACATCGACGCCTCTACGGTGGCCGATTGTAACCGCTGCCGCGGAGGAAGCAAGCACCTGGCCGTCGTCCGTGGTCCGTTGTCCGGGGCAGGCGGGCGGTATTTCCACCAAACACCTCGCCGGCTCTCAGGGTCGCACTCCAAGCTCAGCCGCGTAGCGGCGACGGAGGGCCAGCGGCGGTGCCGAGTGGCTCGAAGTGGACGTCGCACTCCAAGCTCAGCCGCGTAGCGGCGACGGAGTTTAGCCGTGGGTGCGAACCCACGGTGACATTCAGCGATCGTCCCCACAGCCGCGTAGCGGCGACGGAGTGTCGTGTGGGTTCTCCGCCGCCGCTACGCGGCTTTGGGCGTGTTTTCCCACGTTTCCCGTGGGTTGGCACCCACGGCTAAACTCCTCTGCCCCTCCGGGGCACCTATAGCGCAACATCAAAACTGGCGCTTTGGGTCAGTGTGCGGGCGTGACCAGGGTGGCCTGAACGCCGGCGGGGGTGGCCTCGAAGAGGAATTCGCAGCCGCTCGCAAGCTCGCTGGCCCCACCTTACGTCTGCGGCCACAAATCAGGGCGCAGTTCACCGTCGAGTTGCCGCTGGCTCTCGGCGGTGGTAGCCTGTCACATAGTCGGCCCACTCGGCGCCGAGTGGGTCTGGTCTGGCGACACTTCTTAAACCGGTTCAGAACAGGAGAAGAATCATGTGGAGTTTCAACGTACAGCCATTGCGCACGCGCGCGACGATGCTTTCGGGAATTCTTGTGGTGACGCTGGCAGTCGTCCATGCGGACTTCCGCGACTGCCGGGCCGAATCGGCGAGGCCGTCCAAGAGTGCGCTCGAAGCCAAAATCGTGGCCGCACTCGATGAACCGACCGAGGTCGACTTTGCCGAGCAGCCGCTGAGCGACGTGATCGAGTACATCAAGCAGCGGCATAAGATCGAAGTCCAGTTTGACGAGAAAGCGTTGGCCGATGCCGGCTGCGCCACAGACACACCGATCACGCGATCCATCAAGGGCGTCTCGCTGGAGTCGGCGCTGGATCTTGTTCTTAGCGAGATCGATCTGACGTGGATCATTCACGACGAGGTGCTGTTCATCACCAGCAAGGCGCAGGCCGACGAGATCATTGAAACGCGGGTCTATCCGGTGCGCGATCTGGTGACGCCGCCGGGCAAAGGTTTCACCGACGACAGCGACTTTGATGCGTTGGTCGAAGTGCTCACGGAGGCTGCGGCCAGCAAGGAGTCCACGCCCGATCCGCGGTCGATCCACGTCTTTCGGCCGGCCGGAGTGCTGGTGATCACGCGGCCGGTCGTCGTTCACCGCCGGATCGAAAAGCTACTCAAAGAGCTGCGCCGCGCGATGGCGGATGGCGGCGCCTGACGGCTTGCCGAAGGTTACCTGGAAATGCCCTACTGCTCTGTCAGTCGTCGTTGATGGATGGCGGTGGCTGGGGCAGATCCCTACTTCGCCGGCTTTCCGTCCTTGCCCGGCTGTTCGTCGAGCTTGAGCGAGGCGGAGTTGACGCAGTAGCGCAAGCCGGTCGGCTGCGGACCGTCGCCGAACACGTGGCCCAAATGAGCTTCGCACCGCGCACAAGTCACTTCGACGCGCGGCGTTCCGTCGCTGTAGTCGGGCGCCGCCCGCAACGCCTTCTCGCGCAGCGGCGCGTAAAAGCTCGGCCAGCCGGTGCCTGAATCGAACTTGGTCTGGCTGGCAAACAGTTTCGACCCACAGCAGACGCAACGGTAGACGCCCTCCTTCTTGGTATGCACGTACTTGCCGCTGAAGGGCGGCTCCGTCTCTCTCTGACGAGTGACGCGATACTGCTTTCCGGTCAATAGCCGCTTCCATTCGCGGTCGGTCTTGCGAACGGGTTTTTCCTCGTCGTCGGCCGCGTCGCGCTCGTTGTCCGCCTCGCTCTCGGCCGCCGCTTGCTTTTCGCGCGGAGGCGGTCGCTTGCCCGATTTGGGGGCCGCCAAGAGGGCCGCGGCAAAGACAAGACCGACCGCCGCGGCAAACATCGCCGCCAAGAAAGCCGTTGTCTTTGAACGTCGGAGCACAGGAGCACCTCCGTAGCATCGCAATTGTGTGGATTATGCGAGCATACCATGTCGCTTTGCGCAACGGCAACCATCTGGTTCCTGACGCGATCTTCGCTATACTGCACGCGGCCCAGAATGAGACATTTTTCCGCGAGCAAAAGCGGTGGCTGGGGCAGAAGCTGGCCGAGTTCGACTTGGGAATCATGAACACGCCCTGCCGGCCAGCGATGCCACGGTGGGTGGCGCTACCGGGGCATCGGCTAGCCGCGGCGCTTTTGGGCATTCCCAACCGCAACTTGGCCAGCCTCTGCCCCGGCCACCATCAGTTGTCGGCCAAATGTCTCATTTCTGCCCGCGTGAAGTATAAGATACGATATTCCCATTTTCGATGACCCTTTTCTCAGGAGTGCCGCATACGATGATCGACCAGCAGGTCAAGCCTTGGTCGGTGACGGACGCCGCCGATCTTTACGACGTTGGCCGCTGGGGAGCGGGGTATTTCTCGGTCAACCCATCGGGCAATCTTTGCGTGCATCCCACCAAAGACCCGGCCCGCTCGATCGACCTCAAGCAGTTGGTCGACGACTTGCAGCTCCGCGGCATCGACCTGCCGATACTGATCCGTTTCGCCGAGATTCTCCAGCACCGCCTGGGCGAAATCCACGAAGCTTTTCAGCAGGCCATCCGCGATCACCATTTCAACGGAAAATACTGCTGCGTCTATCCGATCAAGGTCAACCAGCAACGGCAGGTGGTGGAGGAAGTGCTCCAGTTCGGGCGTCCCTTCAACTTCGGCCTGGAGGCCGGCTCGAAGCCCGAACTGCTGGCGGTCGTGGCCCTGGCTTCCAACGACACGCCGATCATCTGCAACGGCTTCAAAGACCCTGAGTTCATCGAGATGGCGATGCTGGCCCACAAGATCGGCCGGCGGATCATCCCGGTGGTCGAGAAGTACACCGAGTTGGGGCTGATTCTCGAATTTGCCCGCAAGGTGGGCGTGCGTCCCATGATCGGCATGCGCGTCAAGCTGGCCACCAAATCGAGCGGGCGTTGGCAATCGTCGGGCGGTTACCGCTCGAAGTTCGGCCTGACCGTCAGCGAGCTGCTGCGCGCCACCGACGAGCTGAAGCAGCACGGCATGCAAGACTGCTTCAAGCTGCTGCACTTTCACCTGGGGAGCCAGATTCCCAACATCCGGCACATCAAGCAGGCGTTGAATGAAGCGGTGCGGGTCTACGTCGAGTTGGCCGGGCGCGGCGCGGGGCTGGAATACCTCGACGTAGGCGGCGGCCTGGGCGTCGACTACGACGGTTCGCAGACCAATTTCGAGTCCAGCGCCAACTATTCGTTGCAAGAGTACGCCAACGACGTCGTTTATCACATTCAAAGCGTATGCGACGATGCCGGCGTGCCGCACCCCACCATCGTCTCCGAAAGCGGCCGGGCGGTGGTGGCCTATCACAGCGCGCTGGTGTTCAACGTGCTGGGCGTCTCCGGGCTGGGCGAGTGGGAAGTGCCCAGCGAGTTGCCGCCCGACATCGAGCAGCCGATCACCGACCTGGTGAGCACGTATCAAAACGTGATCCCGCGGAACTTGCTGGAAAGCTACCACGACGCCCAGCAGGCGCTCGACATGGCGATGGGCCTGTTCAACGGCGGTTATTTGCCGCTCGACCAGCGGAGCCTGGCCGAAAACCTGTTCTGGGCCATCTGCCGCAAGATGCAGCGGCTGGTGCGGCAACTCGACTATGTGCCCGAAGACCTGCAAGGCCTCGACGCCCTGTTGAGCGACACCTACTTTTGCAACTTTTCGCTGTTTCAGTCGATGCCCGATAGCTGGGCCATCCGCCAGCTTTTTCCGGTGATGCCGATCCACCGGCTGAACGTGCAGCCGACGCACCACGCGGTGCTGGGCGACATCACGTGCGACAGCGACGGCAAGATCGACCTGTTCATCGACCGCCGCGACGTGAAGCGCACGTTGCCGCTGCACTCGTTCAACGGCGAGCCGTATTACCTGGGGGCGTTTCTGCTGGGCGCCTATCAGGAGATCCTGGGCGACATGCACAATCTATTCGGCGATACCAACGCCGTTCACGTCAGCCTCGACGCCAACGGCAGCGTGGTGCTGGAGACGGTGATCAAAGGCGACACGGTGCGCGAGGTGCTCGATTATGTGGAGTTCGAACCCGACGCCTTGGTGCGAAAGTTGCGGACCGACGTCGAGATGGCGGTTCGCGAGACGCGCCTCGACTTTCAGGAGGCGGGCCGCCTGCTGCGGTTCTACGAAGAGGGCTTGCAGGGGTATACCTATCTGGAAGACGTCCGCAACGGGCTGTGATCATGGGCGGCCTTTACTTCGTCGTCCGTCGCGCGGCGGTAGGCGACGTGCTGATCGTCGAGCAAACGTAGGGCGTCGAGGGGCACCTGGTACACCTCGCCGGGCAAGCTGCTGATGTGCGCCCGCGTTGTCAGATCATAGAAGCCGCGGAAGCGATCTTCTTGCGTCGAAAAACGAATAAAGATAGTCTGCATGGTGTAAATGCCTCCACGTACAAGGATAGCAACCGTCTGGCGGGCCGCCAAGTCGAGTACGAACTGAGCGATTCGCCGCCTTACAGCACCTCACCACCGCGGCCCTGCTGAATCAACGGCACGTAGCTCTCCAAAAACTTGTTTGTTTCGCGGTCGGTCAGATCGACCGTCGCTTTTCGCTCCGACGACAAATAGGCCGCCATCGTCAGGCGGACGATCTCCACGCCGTAATTCCAGTCCAACAGCGCCGAGCGGCCCGCGCGAAAGGCCGCCGCGGCGTCTTCATTCTCGTCGGTGTAGCCGTAAAGATCGGCCTCGTTCGGCTGCACGGTCAGCAGCCCGCGGCTCGATTGCGATTTTTCCAGCGCCCCCTCGCTGTCGGCCACGCCGGCCGCCGCCACGTCGCCAATGAACACGTCGAGCGACGACCGGAGCGTGCTCATGTCGAAGCCGTAGCCGGGGCCAAGACCTTCCAGCGATAGCCGCATCCCCTGCTTGTCGAACATCCAAGAAACCGAGAACTGGCTCCGCACGTGTTGGCCCGTATCGGGATTGCGGTAGGTCACGATGCCGGTGGCATAGTCTTCCGCGGGCGTCTTGCCGTAATCGACGCCGAAACGGTCGAGCATCTCCTTGCGCCAGCGCGGCTGGCCCCATTTCAACAGCGCCAGATCGGCCGACACCGACTGCGGCTCGAGGAACCGCACCGGCTTGTCGGGCGGAGTGAGCGCATACCAGCCGACGCCCAAGCAATGGCAGCCCATGTCGCTCATCACGCCGCCGCCCTGCTCGACGGGATCCCAAAACCAGCCGTTGTGCGGTCCCGCATGCTCTTCGCCGGAACGGACCAACAGCGGCGGTCCCATCGCCGCCATCACCGGGCGAAGCTGCTCGCGCGCCGCGCGGACGGAGTTCATGAAAATCTGGTTCTCGAAGTAGGCGGTCGGGAGCTTCACTTCGTCGATCATCTCCACCAGCCGCCGCGCCTCGGCCAGGTTTCGCCCCAGCGGCTTCTCGCAAATCACGCCCTTCAACGCGGCGCCGGCCTTGACCGCCTCGACGACCTCCTCGACCGTCGCCAGCCGCGTGAAATTCGGATTGAAAATGGCGATCACGTCGACGTGCGGGGCCATCTCCTTGATGCTGCGGAAAATGCGGCCTTCGCCCATGCCCTGTTCGCGAACATAAGCCGCGGCCGTTTCGGGCGGCCGCCGCGAAACCAGTCCGGCCACCTCGATCCCCCGCACTTGCTTGATCGCGCGGAGCTGAAACCGCGTGATGAAGCCGCCACCGACAATGCCGTAACGAAGCGTTTGCATGACATCTTCCTTCCATATAAAAGCGTCACGGAGGATGGCCTTCCCAGGCCGTCACCGAGCACATGGCCTTCCTTGGCCGTCACGACAATCGGTGACGGGCTTGGAAGCCCATCCTCCTCACGTCAAATCGCGATATTCGCGAAACTGAAAAACGATCGCCGCCAACAGCAGCGAGCCGACGGCGATCCCGGCCAGCGTCCAGCCGGCCGCATCGACCGAAATCGGCTCGAACCACCCCGGCCGCTGCAAACCGTCGGTCGCCCCGACCGCATACATCAACGACCGGCCATAATAGTTTACCGCCACGCGCTTGACGATGCCCGGCATGTTGCCCAGCAGAAACTCGAAGAACAAGGCGTAGATCAAGGCCACAATCGTCGAGTGCGGCAGCGACACGGCAAACAAGTGAAACAGCCCCAAATAGGCCAATGTGCTGTAGGTGACGGCCGGCAGAAAGAGTTGATAGGCCAGTTCGCCCGCGGGTCCGGCCAGAGCGCAATAGAGTCTGAAGCAGAGTACCACTAGGCCGAGTGCCAACGGCAGCGCGGCGGCCACCTTGGCCGAAAGCACCAGCCACCGCGGTATCGGGCGGATGAGCAGAAACAGCAGCGTGCGGTCTTCGCGGTCGGCGCCCACGCTCGACGTGCCGTAGGCCAACGCGCAGATGGGCACCAGGAAGGCCACAAACACGATAATCACAAACTCGCTGAAAAGTTGAAACGCCCGGTCGTAGTCGCCGATCAAGTCATATCGCCGCCGCAGCAAAAACAGCGTGCCGCCGGCCATCGGCAGCAGCACCATCAGCGTGCTGGTCGACCACAGCAGCCGGCGGAACGACAGCCAGAACAGCGTGACCCAGGCCCGCAGCAAGCTCATGAGGCCCCCCGCTCCAGGTAATCGAACACGGCGTCGGCGCCGGAATCGAGCGTCTGCATTCGCCGCACTTCGAAGTTATGTTCGACGACCAGCTTACCCACGTCGGCAAAGAACCGGGCAGGCTGGCCCGTCTTGACGGTCAGTGTGTCGTCGCGCACTTCGACGCTGCGCACATAGCTTGCGGCCGCCAGCAGCGAGGCGAAGTTGCGGGGCCGGTCGCTGACGATCTCGATCACCAGCGGCTGATCGGCCAGCAGATTGCGGACTTCGGTCAACGTGCCCGACGCGATCAGGCGGCCGCGCGAGATCATGACGATCGTATCGGCGAGCTGCTCGACATCGACCAGGATGTGCGTGGAGACCAGAATGGTCTTGCCGCGTTCGGCCAGGCGCAGCAGCAGGTCGTTGATCTCGCGGCGGCCGCCGGGGTCGATGCCGTTGAGCGGTTCGTCGAGCAGCAGCAGCTCGGGATCGTGGACCAGCGCCTGGGCCAGCTTGATTCGCTGCCGCATCCCGTGGCTGCACCCGGCCATCCGCCGTCCGGCACGTTCGGTCATGCCGACCTCTTCCAAGGCCAACTCGGTGCGGTCACGGGCTTCGCTTCGACGATAACCGTAAAGCCGGGCCATCGTATCGACGAACTCGCGGCCGGTCATTTCTTCATAGAAGCGGTCGAGGTCGGGGCTGTATCCGAAGAATCGTTTGGCGGCGGTCGACCAGGCGTCATGTTCGCCCACGCGAACGGTTCCCTGGCTGGGGCGAAGCTGCCCGCTGGCCAGCTTGATGAGCGTCGATTTGCCCGCCCCGTTGGCGCCCAGCAGTCCGGTGATGCCCGGCCCGATGCGGCACGAGACGTCGTTCACGCCGATGACCGGGCCGTAGAACTTGGTGACTTGATCGAAGGTCAGATGCATTTTTTAGCAAGATATGGCGATCAGGTGATCTTCACCGCGCGCCCTTTTTGCACCGATTCGGTTTCCTTCTGGCACAGGGTCAGTGCGTCGAGCGCCAGCTCGCCGGCCAGCAGCTCCGAGGGCCGCCCGCTGCGCACCGCTTTGACCGCGTCGGCAAGTTCCGCCGCGAAGGCATCGGTCTCGCTCAGCGCCGGCCGCTCCACTTTGCCGCGCGCGGTGAGCACGGTCAGAGGCATGCCGGTCACCGCCTGGCCGTCGAGCACCGACGAATCGTAGGTCATGGTGGCCTTCTCGAAGTAGACCTCGAAGCCGTGCGTGAAGCTGCGGCCCTGCTGTTGAATCACGCCGCTCGTGGCCGTGACCAGCGTCTCGGCGTCGAATAAAAACTGCGTGTTGATGAACTCCACCACGTCGCCATGCCCGCGGCCCGTAGACTGCACCGCCCGCGGCATGCCCCACAACAGGCGAATGAAGTGGGCGTCGTGAATGTGCAAATCGACGACCGGACCGCCCACGCTGTGCGGATCGTAAAAATCCTTCAGCCACAGCGGGTTGGCAATGATCCGTTTGAAGTGGCCGCCCAGCAGCCTGCCGTATTTGCCGCTGGCCGCCGCCCGCCGCACGAACGCGAATTCGGGCACGAAGGGGAGCACGTGGGCAATCAGCAGCAGCTTGTTCGATTGCTGGGCCGCTTTGACCATCCGCCTGGCGTCGGCCGTATTGAGGGCGATCGGCTTTTCGCAGATCACGTGCTTCCCCGCTTGTAGGGCGGCCACTGTCACTTCGGCGTGCAGCTTGGGCGGCAGGCAGACGTCGATCAGGTCGATCTTCGGATTGTCGAGCACCTCACGCCAGTCCGCATAACGGGCGATCTTTCCCAGGTCCATGATCGTGCCCGGCGGCCCGAAATTTCCTTTGATCTCGCGCCAGTCGCCGGCCAGCTTCTTTTTGTCGCGAGTGCAAATCGCGGCGACCTTGGCCCCCGGCACATTCTTGTAGGCCAGGTAATGGATCATGCCCATGAAACCAATTCCTACGATGCCGACCCTTACCATTCTCGTCACTCTGATGTCTGCCGGTTGATTATGGCCGCAATTATCTTCCGGCCAGATCGATTTAGCAACCAGTGCTCGGTGGCCGTGTCGGACCCGCGCTGCTCGTCGAGAACGCGAAGGGAACCCCCACCATTGGCCAACTGTCGGATTCCGACAGTTGATCGGGTGTTCCGCATCACCGTGAATGCCATCTGCCCCGGTCCGGTCCACACGCTGATGAACGACAAGCGGATCGAATACGAGTCGGGCAGCCCCGGATGTTCCGCGCAGACATTCGGCCATACCGGTTCGACGGGCACGCTCTGTTGGGCCGATCGTGCCAGCGACACGATTTGCGTCGTGCTCACCTCGCTGCCCGGCCGCGCGGCAAAACCTCATCCGCGCGAACTCGCGGCGGCACGCGTCGCCGCGGAAGCCGCGCGATGAACGTTGCTTTGAGGACGGCAAAGGCGAGGTCGGACTCGATCATTGGGAGGGGCGCCGCTGGATCGGGCTGAAACGGCACCTGATGCTGGCTTTAGCTGGTGGCAACACGAGGCGGGGTGACATGCGGCCGGTTGCAGTTGCAGCACCGGCGGTGTAGTTTTGGTTCAGTCAACCGTTTTTGGAAGGCAACCGAAATCCATGCGACAAAACCTGCTTGCGATCGTGCTGCTTGCGTTCACCGCCGCCGCGGCACTGGCCGACCTGCCCTCGGTCCGCCTGAATCGCATCACGCCGCTCGGCGCCGCGGCCGGCAGCAGCGTGGAACTGCAAATCAGCGCGGCCGACGACGAAGACGCCAAACAACTCGTGTTCGATCATCCGGGCCTGAAAGCCGAATGGACCGAAAACCGAAAATTCAAAGTCACCGTCGCGCCCGACGTGCCCGAAGGAAGCTACGACGTGAGGTTGCTGGGCCGCTACGGGTTGAGCAATCCCCGGCTGTTCGCGGTCTCGCGGGGACTTGCCGATCTGGCCGAGAAGGAGCCCAACAATACGCCCGCCGAGGCCCAGCCGGCCGCCATCAACTCCGCCGTGGCCGGCGCCAGCGACGGCAACGGGCAGGATTTTTTCCGCGTGGCTCTCAAGCAGGGGCAGCGGATCACGCTCGACTGCCAGGCCGGCAAACTCGACAGCGAGCTCGATGCCTGCCTGGCCGTCGTCGCCGCCGACGGCGCCGTCCTGGCAACCAGCAGCGATTATCACGGCCGCGATCCCTTCATTGACTTCATCGCCCCGGCCGACGGCGAATACCTGGTCGAGGTCCACGATCTTTCGTATCGCGGCGGTTATCCTTATCGGCTGCTGATCGGCGACCGGCCACAGGTGGAGAATGTGTTCCCCCGCGTCGTCGAAGCGGGCAAGCCGGTGGAGCTGACGGCGCTGGGCCGCAACTTCGGCACCGCCGGGCAACCCTCGACGTGGTCGATCGACGACCGCGCGCTGGAAGAGTATCGCTTTACGATCACGCCGCCCGTTGCGGCGGACGCGATCGGCGTCTATCGCTTTATCGAGCACCCGACCGACCACACCGTGCTGCCGACGGCGGCCACCTGCACGCTCGACGGCTTTCAGGTGCGGGTGCCCATCGATCCCGGTTCGCAACCCCCGCTGACGCTGATGTGCGTCGAAGGTCCGGTCGCCGTCGAGCAAGAGCCGAACGACACGCTTGAGCAGCCGCTCGTGCCGCCCGTCAGCGTCAGCGGCCGCTTCAACCGCCCGCGCGACGTCGACTGGTATGAGATCACCCCCGGGGAGGCGGGGCGCTACGAGATTCAGGCCTATTCCGAACGGATTGCCGGCCAGGCCGATCCGTACATCGTGGTCGTCGACGACAAGGGGAACCGCATGAGCGAGATCGACGACTTCGGTGCCCGCGTGAACGCCTTCGACGGGCACTTGCGCGATCCGGTGGGGTCGGTCGATTTGCAAGCGGGCCGCAAGTATCGCTTGATGGTGCAAGACCGCTACGGCCGCGGCGGAGCGCGCTATCAATACGTGCTCACGGTCCACCGCTCGCTGCCCGACTTCCACATCGCGGCGATCCACGGAGTGAACCCCGGCCCGTCGGGCATCGACGTCCGGCAAGGCGGGGCCACCTGGCTCGACCTGGTCATTCATCGCCAAGACGGCTACGGCGAGCCGATCACCGTGACGGCTCAAGGGCTGCCGCCGGGCGTACATGCCGCCGAAACGAAGATACCCAACGACACGCGAGGCACCTTCGTGCTGTGGGCCGACGCCGACGCGCCGGCCTTCCACGGCACGGTGAAACTGATTGCCACCGGCAAACGGGGCGAAATGGCGTTGACGCGCGAGGTGCGTCCCTACACGCGCGTTTGGACCGACGCCAACATGGGTTCCAGCCGCCCGACGCGCGAGCTGACGCTGGCCGTGATCGACAAAGCGCCTTACGGTTTGCGGGCAGAGCCGGAGCGGGCCACCGTCGAGGCCAGCGGCCAGTTGCAAGTGAAAGTGGTTGCGGAGCGTCACTGGCCGGAATGTACGGCGGCGATCAAAGTGATCGGACTCGGCTTGCCCGGCGGCTTTCAGTTCAGCGAGCGGGAGATTGCGGCCGGGCAGAACGAGGGAACGTTCGAGTTGAACGTGGGGAACGTGCGTCCCGGCGAGTACACGCTGGTTCTTCTGGGGCAGGCCCAGGTGCCGTTCAAGAAAGACGCCTCCGCTCAGGCGGCCAACACGCTGGTGGCGATTCCTTGCCGGCCGATCACGATCGACGTCGTGCAGAAGGCAAAGTAGGTCGGCTATCATGAACAGCTTAAGTGCTGATGGAAAACCGCTATGACGAGATTCTCAATTGAATTGCCCGACGAAGAAGCGCGACGGCTTCGCGAGCGCGCAGGCGAGGCTGGGCTGACCCCGGAAGAATTCCTCGATGCGGGCATCAAGCGCTGGCTCGACTCTCCCAATAGCGACTTCGTCGAAGCGGCGGATTACGTGCTGCGGAAGAACGCCGATCTCTACAAGCGCCTGGCGTAGCCTTTTGGCGAGGCCTGCTAAACAGGTTCTCCCGGCCCCGCGGAATGCGCCAGCGCGTCTTCAGAGCCACTTCCGCAACGACCAGGCGATGCGATCGCGTAGCCGCTGCCACCAGGGGCGGCCAAGGACGTCCAAGACCGTCACGCGGCGGCTGTTGCGCATTTCGAAGCCGCAGATGTGCCGCAGCGTGGCCGCCATCGCCCGCGAGCGAAAGACGGCAAAAAACTCGAGGTTGAACCAGAAGCTGCGCGGGTCGAGATTGCAGGAGCCGATCATCGACCATTGGTCGTCGATCACCATCACCTTGCTGTGCAACATCTGGTCTTTGCGCTCGTAGATGCGAATGCCGTAGCGCAACAGCTCTTGGTACAAGTGCCGCGTGGCCCACTGCACGGTTTTGACGTCGCTCGTGCCGGGTATGATGACGCGCACCTTCACGCCGCGGCGGCTGGCCCGCTTCAGCTCGCGCAGCACGCGGCCCTGCGGAATGAAATAGGCCATCGACAAGGTGATGTTCTTCCGTGCCCGCCGCAACAGCGGCACCAGCACGCGCGTGGGGCGGCGGTGCCGCAACTGCGGGCGGCTGTCGAAAAAGTAAATCCCCTCGCCCTGCTCGCTGAGCATGCGGCGGACCGGCCAACGCGCCCAGCGCCGGCGCGGCGGGGCGATTTGCGACTTTCGCCACAGCCGCGCGAAAGCCTCGGCCACCTCGGCCTGACCGGGGCCGAACAAGCGCACGTGGACGTCGCGCCAGCCGGCCGAGGCCGGCAGGCGGCGGGCCTTCGCCTCTTCGACGGTGCGGATGCCGCTCTGGTCGACGAGGTTCATGCCCCCGAAATAGGCCAGGCGGTTGTCGATCACCAGCAGCTTGCGATGATCGCGGCGATGGAAGCGGCGCAGCGAGCGGAACCGCCGCAGCACCTGCCACAGCGAGCGATAGCCGCGCACCTGCACGCCGGACCGCTCCAGGCGCGCAAAGAACGATCTGGGCGTAGCGTTGCTGCCCACGTAGTCGTACATCACCCGGCAATCGACTCCGGCGGCCGCACGGCGGGCCAGCGCCTCGGCCACCGCCCGGCCCGCGGCGTCGTCGGCGATGATATAGCTCTCCAGCCACACCCGCACGCGCGCCTGTTCGATGTCGTCGATCATGGCCGCGATCAGCGGCGGCGATTCTTCGAAGATCGTCAATTCATGGCCGGCCACGCGCAGCGCACCGACTTCGCCCGGCCGGTGGGCGGAAGCGGGAGCGGTCGATTCGAACTCAAGCTGGCTCATTGGAGCGGATGCGGGCGTACGGGTCCGGCCGGCCGCGACGCCTGCAATGCAAGGCGGCACGCGCAAGGCCATTACTATGGTAGCATCCGCCGGAAAAAAGGAGCGGCCAAGCGTAGGGCAACGGTTCGAGGTCTTCTGGGGCCGCTGACGAGGGCACTGCTGCGCAATAAAAAACCCGCGACGGGCTGGCTGACCCGTGCGGGCTTCTTATCTGACATGGTTCGGTAGTTTGCCGGGCAGGCTCGCTCTTTTGCAAAAGCTTGCGAGCCGGCCGATCTCAGGTGAGCACAAGGACCGTCCCCATTCATATCACGCGAATGTCGCCACTCGCGTGACTAGGCACCTGACAAGCAGGTGCCTGGAATCCTTAGAAAGGAGGTGATCCAGCCGCACGCTTCCCCTACGGCTACCTTGTTACGACTTAGTCCCAATCGCGGAGTTTATCTTCGGCGCTTAGCTCCTTGCGGTCGCCGCAGCGACTTCGGATGCCCCCCACTTTCGTGCCCTTGATGGGCGGTGTCTACAAGGCTCAGCCAACACATTCGCCGCGCTGCGCCAATGCCAGCGGGCGAACGGTGTGCGGCCCGGTCAAAGGCGTTGTTGTGGCTTCGCAGCTAAACAACCGACCGGGGTCACTGGCTTTCGGACGTCGAACTGTGTTTCTTCGGTTCGGCCAGGCGGTTCGACTCGTTCGGGTTTCACTTCGCGCAGAACTGCTCGTAAGGAATGCCATCGGCCCCTGTCCATTTGCCGCCGAGACTTTTGACTCTTCCGCAGAATGTGTGGGTAGCTCTCCCGCTTGGTTAGCGAGGCGGCGATTGCGTTTTACGAGGAATGGCCGGGCAAATATACTTCACGCGGGCCGAAATGAAACGTTTGGCCGTTGGCGTAGGTCAGGCTCTCCTGCCTGACAGTGTCAGGTTGGAAAGCCTGACCTACGTCTCACTATCGTAACCGTTCTCCACCGCCATTCTTGACGGCGAGGGTAGCTTGCAAAGGTCCGGGGCAAGTCCGACCTTTTGCAAAGGAGCTTCGTTATGGCACGTTCGGCAGATTTGGTGAAGCGGCGGCTGTGGCAACAGCGGTTGCGGCGATTTACGCGCGGTCACCTGACCGTCGCGGCATTTTGTCAGGTGGAAGGCATCTCGGTGCTGGTGCTTGCTCAACTTGGTCCGGCGACTTTGCCGGCACTGAAGGACGCATTGACAGAAGAAGGATTAAAGCCGCCATCGCCGTGGGGCGGCGCGGATGCTCGCGACTTTGTTGCAAGCGTAGGCTTTCCCGATGCGTTCGCGGCGTCGCCTCAAGCAAGACGCGAGGCGGAAGAAACCATCAGCGGCCCGATTCACTTGGGGCCGCTTCACCATTTCCAACAAGACGTTCTCAAGAGTATCCGCGAATTGATTGCCGGCGGGCCAGGCCGCCGTAGGGCCGTAATCAGCTTGCCGACCGGCGCCGGCAAAACCCGCGTTACGGTTCAGGCCGCGATCGAGCTGGTTCTTAAGCCAGCGGGCGACTGCCGTAGCGTGTTATGGATTGCGCAAACCGATGAGCTTTGCGAGCAAGCAGTGCAAGCGTTCCGGCAGGTCTGGATCAATCGCGGCGCCGACAACACCGATTTGCGCATTGTCCGGCTTTGGAGTGGCAATCCGAATCCGGTGGTCCGCGAAAGCGACAAACCTATCGTTGTCGTGGCGTCGATACAGACGCTCAATAGCCGCATGGGCGACGACCCGCTCGCCTGGCTGCAAAAGCCCGGCCTGGTCGTGGTCGATGAGTGCCATCACGGGATCACGCCCAGTTACACGCGGCTGCTTCGTTGGCTAGGCGCCGATTCAACGCGCAAGGAATCGGCACGAGACGACGAACCGCCGATCCTTGGCCTCAGCGCGACGCCGTTTCGCACGGACGATGACGAAAGCGCGCGACTCGCCAAAAGGTTCGATAATCGCTGGTTCCCGGTGGACCAGGAGAAGTTGCGCGCGCGCCTTCAGGCTGAAGGCTATCTCGCGATACCGGAATACGTTCCGCTGGAAAGTGGCGTGAGCCTGCTACCCGAAGAAATCGAGCAATTCTCGCGATTACCACAGCCGTGGTCCGGTGTGGAGTTTGAGAATATCCTTGAAGCTATTAATCAGCGCCTGGCAAGCAGCGAAGAGCGCAACGAGAAGTTGGTTGACTACCTGCCGGAGTGCGACGAACGCTCGATCCTCTTTTTCAGCAATTCGGTGGCGCACGCGAGCGAAATATCGGCGCGGCTGAACCTCGCGGGCATGGCCGCCAGGCCGGTGAGCGGCAAAACACCTCCGGCCGCGCGGCGGGACTTCCTCGACCGCTTTCAGCGCCGCGAGATCCGCGTGCTGTGCAACCACACCGTGCTTTCGACGGGTTTCGACGCGCCGAAAACCGACATGGTGCTGATCGCGCGGCAGGTTTTTAGCGCGGTGCGCTACATGCAAATGGTCGGACGCGGGCTGCGCGGCAAAAGGAATGACGGCACAGAACGCTGCCGGATTGTCACCGTGCTCGACAACCTCGGTCGTTTTGAAGAGCCTCACCCCTACCATTACTGCCGCCGGCATTTTGGCGACGGGCAGGCGTGATGCCAGTTGGTTCCTGAAAAACGAACGGCCAGTGGCCGCACGGCTGGTGCCCGACGTGGCAGACCCGAGTTTTCCGCCATCGTCGAATGCGCAGAAGTTCAACCTGCCGGCGACTTTTTCTTGATCAGCCTTGGCGGATCGACCGGAACCAGCTTGATGGGAAGCACAAAGGCCGTCGGCGTCACCCAGCCCGCGTCTTTGGCGGTAATGACGCGGCCTTTCCGCCTGCGTTCACCTTGCGCCTCAGTGCTTTGTACCGTCTTCTCCGGCGCGCCGTTTGGACCATCATTTTCATCGCGTTTCGCTGCCATTTGAAACCTCGGCGTCAATGAACTGGGTTGCCAACTCCTGGCCCTCGAACAAAATAACAAGCTCGTACCGCCCTGGACGCGGAAACCGCATGGCGTCAATGGGCAGCACCAATTCCATCTTAACAAGCCGCTCGGGAAAGTCCAAAGAGCTAAAGTTCTCGGCCGTGACGCTGGTATCATCCGCCAGGTTTCGCAGCTCGATACCCAATTCATAGCGGCCAATTCCGTCGTAAAGTTGCAAATAGATGGCCAAGGGCGGGGACTCGGCCGGGAATTTCGGAAAGCCAAGCGAGCTGACGACATTGAAAAAGCTGAACTGGCCGGTTATGTCATCGAGCTCGGCTTCCTCGCAGATCAAGAACGCCTTGCCCTGCGGCAGCGGTTTGTGAGTAGCGAGTTTTCCGTCAAAGGGTGGGTCTGGCATGGACGAGTTATAGCAAATACGGCAGCCGTTCGCATCGTAATGGGTGCCACGCGCCGATCCGTGCTCCGCATCGATGCGCGGGGCTCGGAACGTCACAGAAGGCGTTCCCTACAGACCGCCAGTCGCAACTGCGTCGTTGCACCGCGGCCTGCGGAGCACGGAACGGCATCGCGACGCGCCGGGGTTCCCTACAGTATGACGGGATCCATGCCCATCCGCGTCATACGTGGTTGGATGATCCGCGGTTTGATACCGGCCGGCGCAATAAAAAACCCGCGACGGGCTGGCTGACCCGTGCGGGTTTCTTACTGACATAGTTTGGTAGTTTGCCGGTCTCGAAGCTCTTGCGAAAGCATCGAGCCGGCTGATCTCAAGTGAGCACAAGGACCGTCCCCATTCCTATCACGCGAATGTCACCACTCGCGTGACTAGGCACCTGACAAGCAGGCGCCTGGAATCCTTAGAAAGGAGGTGATCCAGCCGCAGGTTCCCCTACGGCTACCTTGTTACGACTTAGTCCCAATCGCGGAGTTCATCTTCGGCGCTTGCCCCCCCAGTTTCGAAAAACCGGGGTTGGCGCGGCGACTTCGGATGCCCCCCACTTTCGTGGCTTGACGGGCGGTGTGTACAAGGCTCAGGAACACATTCACCGCGGTATGCTGACCCGCGATTACTAGCGATTCCGGCTTCATGCAGGCGAGTTGCAGCCTGCAATCCGAA
>DATLUO010000281.1 GCA_035533075.1 Pirellulales bacterium
CCTGACGCCTGAAACCTGACGGCGCTATCGGTGGGCCGGCGCTCGCAAGCTCGCTGGTCCCACCCTACGCTCTTCTTTTGCCCCGATCACGCCCCCAAGGCCGCGGCGGGCACGGGAAACGATTCGCACAGCTCGCGCACCTCGCCGCGCACGCGCCGCGCCAGGCCGGCGTCGTCGGCCGAGCGCAACACCTCCATGATCCAGCCGCCGATGCGCGTCATCTCGTCGGGTCCCATGCCGCGCGTGGTGAGCGCCGGCGTGCCGATGCGAATGCCGGAGGGATCGAGCGGCTTGCGCTGGTCGTAAGGAATCATGTTCTTGTTGACGGTGATGCCGCAACGGCCGAGCGCCTCTTCGGCCTGCTTGCCGGTCAGGCCGATGGTGGTCACGTCGGCCAGCATCAAGTGGTTGTCGGTGCCGCCGCTGGCGAGTTTCAGTCCGCCGGCCACCAGCCGCTGGGCCAGGGCTTTGGCGTTGTCGATGATGCGCCGCGCGTACTCTTTGAAATCGGGCCGCAGGGCCTCGGCGAAGCAAACCGCCTTGCCCGCGATGACGTGCATCAACGGCCCGCCTTGCAGGCCGGGGAAAACGCTGCGGTCGATGTCTTTGGCATAATCGCCGCGGCACATCGTCATGCCGGCCCGCGGACCGCGCAGCGTCTTGTGTGTGGTGGTCGTGACAAAGTCGGCGACCGGCACGGGGTTATGGTGCAGTCCCGCCGCCACCAGTCCGGCATAGTGGGCCATGTCGACGAACAGCTTGGCCCCGCAATCTTCGGCGATCTCGGCGAAGCGGTCGTGCGGAATCTCGCGCGGATAGGCACTTGCCCCGGCCACGATCATCTTCGGCTTGTGCTCGCGGGCCAGCGAGGCGACCTGGTCGAAGTCGATCAGGTTCGTGTCGCGCGTCACGCCGTAGCTGATGAAGTGGTACAGCTTGCCCGACAGGTTCAGCTTCATGCCGTGCGTCAGATGGCCGCCGTGGGCCAGGTCGAGTCCCAGCACGGTGTCGCCAGGTTCCAAGGCGGTGATGTACACCGCCTGATTGGCTTGGCTGCCGGAATGGGGCTGCACGTTGACGTGTTCGGCGCCGAACAGGGCCTTGGCCCGGTCGCGGGCCAGCTCTTCGACGCGATCGACGCATTCGCAGCCGCCGTAATAGCGCCGGCCGGGATAGCCCTCGGCGTACTTGTTCGTCAGCACGCTGCCCACGGCCTGCATCACGGCCGGGCTGACGTAGTTCTCGCTGGCGATCATTTCCAGGCCGTCCTGCTGGCGGTCGATCTCGCCGGCGATGGCGGCCCAAACGTCCGGGTCTTCTTGCTCGATGAAGTTCATGATCGCCTTACTATAACGGAGGCGTGCGGCCCGTGGCCAGTAGGCCAATCAATCGTAGTCGATGGCCCCATCCCCTGGAACCGGCGCCCCATTCATGGCAAGATGGAGCCTCGTCGCGGTGCGCATTCCCAAAAACATCAATCGTGGCCGATGAGTAAACGTGTTGCCGTAATCTTGGCGGCCGGAAAAGGGACCCGGATGAAGTCCGATCTCCCCAAGGTGCTGATCGAGGTCTGCGGACGCCCGATGATCGACTACGTGCTCGATGCTCTGGCCGAGACCGCTGTCGATCGCGTGCTGGTCGTGGTCGGCTATCGGGCCGATCTCGTGCGGCGGGCCCTGGCGGACCGGCCCCAGGTCGAATTCGTCGAGCAGACGGAGCAGCTCGGCACGGGCCATGCCGTGATGGTCTGCCGCGAGGCCCTCGCCGGACATGAGGGTGCCGCGCTGATCGTGACGGGCGACTCGCCGTTGGCCCAGCCCGACTCGCTGCGGCGGCTGCTTGAAGACTTCGACCGCGACCGGCCGGCCTGCTTGCTGGGCACCGCGCACAAGGAAGACCCGCACGGTCTGGGGCGGATTGTCCGTGACGCGCGGGGCGAGTTTGAGCGGATCGTGGAAGAAAAAGACGCCAGCGACGACGAGCGGCGGATCGGCGAAGTCAATATGAGCTGCTACGTTTTCGCCGGCCCCGACCTGCTTTTTGCACTCGACCATATCCGTCCGGCCAACCGTCAATCAGAATACTATTTGACCGACTGCCCCGGCGTATTGAAGGCGGCGGGCAGAACGGTGCGGGCGTTGCCGGTGCTCAAGCCGATCGAGGCCCTCAGCATCAACACCCGCGAAGAACTGGCGGCCGTCGAAGCGGTCGTGCGCAGCGGCCGGCACCGGGCCGGTTTTTGACTGCTGCTTGGTAATCCGCATGACCTACGTTAGGAACCCATGAACGACTTGAAGATTTTCAGCGGCCGGGCAAACCGCGAGCTGACCACGCGCATTTGCGAATATCTCGGCTTGCCGGTCGGCGCCGTTTCGATCGGCAATTTTCCCGACGGCGAAATTTCGTGCAAAGTCGACGAGGACGTGCGCGGCCGCGACGTGTTTCTGGTGCAGCCCACGTGTCCGCCGGTCAACGAAAACCTGATGGAGCTGCTGATCATGATCGAGAGCTGCATGCGGGCCAGCGCCGAGCGGATCACGGCCGTCGTGCCGTATTACGGCTATGCCCGGCAAGACCGCAAAGACGAGGGCCGCGTGCCGATCACCGCCAAGCTGGTGGCGAACCTGATTACGCGGGCCGGGGCCGACCGCGTGCTGGCGATGGACCTGCACGCCGCTCAAATCCAGGGTTTTTTCGACGTGCCGGTCGACCACCTTTACGCCTCGCCGGTGCTCAACGACCATTTCGCCCGCATGAAGTTTTCTGAGGACGAGTTGGTGGTGGTCAGCCCCGACGAAGGGAGCACCAAGCGGGCGCTGGGCCACGCCAAGCGGCTGGGCACGCGGCTGGCGATCGTCGACAAGCGGCGGTCGAGCGCCGAGAAGACGCGGCAAGAGTACATCATCGGCGCCTCGGTCGAGGGCAAAATCGCGCTGATGTTCGACGACATGATCAGCACCGGCAGCTCGATCTGCGGCGCCGCCAAGAAGGTGCATGAGGCGGGCGCCCGCGAAGTTCACGTGGCCGCCACGCACGGCGTGCTCTGCGGCAAGGCGATCGAGAACATCGAAAAGGCGCCGATCAAGAGCATGGTGATCACCGACACGATCCCCCTTTCGCCCGAAAAAAAGCTCCCCAAAATCCAAGTGCTGACCGTGGCCCATCTCTTGGGCGAGGCGATCAAGCGCATCCACCGGAACGAATCGGTGAGCAAGCTTTTTGTTTGATCGCGGTCGTGCGCCGTCACGTACGGGCACCACAACACTTCTTGAATTTTTTGCCGCTGCCACATGGGCAAGGATCGTTGCGTCCGACCCGTGGCGCCCGAGCGGGCAGCGGCCTGGCCGCCATGGGTTCGCGAAGCGCGGTGACGGACGGTGCCGGCGACGTGGGGAGACCAGCCAACAAGGGAACCCGCCTCTCGGCGGGCGATGGCCTGGGTTTCTCTTGAAAACTGGCCCAATGTCGCAGCTCCTCGATGGTGTCCTCGATCGGCGTTGGCGGGCACTCGTCGAGAGAGCCGCGAATCTGCGCCTCGCCCTCCGCCAGGCTTTGCTCGATGTACGGCAAACTGATGATGCTGGGATCGGCAACGCCGCGCCGGTAGGCTTCGCGAATGTCTTCCATCGCTTCCCGCGGAGCGAAATCCGCCAATTCAGAAATGAGGCCGCCGGCAATCTTGTGATCGTTTTCGTCGATTGCCCGCCGCAGAAGCTGCTGCAATCGCCGGACGGCCTCGTCGCGCTCCATGCGGCCGTCGCGCACCAGGTGTAGGTAGGCGTTGGCGGCGGCCCAGCGGACGTACTCATTCAATGCTCGGTCGCCAATCAGCGCGTCGATCGCTTCCGGCCGCTCGCCCGAGAACAGGACCAGCGCCCGCGGGAGCGCGGAATGTACGGCCTCACCGAACAAGTCGAAAGGCAAGTCACCGGGCAGCGAAAACGCCTCGACCATAACCGGAAGCGCTTCCGCCACCTTGAACTCAAGCAGCAGGAAGAGGGCGAAGAAGTGGGCGTTGCCTTTGGGCGGCTCGCCGGCGCGGGCCAGGGCGACCGCGCTTCGGATGACCTCGATGAGTCCGGGAATCATCAAATCGCGGTGCTTGCGGGCCTGGCGAATCGCCTCCTCCGGCAACCGATGAACGCCCGCGTCGAGCTCAGCCAAGATGTGTAACGACCCCGCCTGCGCGGCCAACGACGCCGCTTCGTCGGCCAGATCGAGCAGGCGTCGCAGATCAGCCTCGCTGAAGCTTTGATCGTCGCCTTCGTGCGGCGGCGAGTACCGAGCAAGCTTCTCCCGAACGCGGGTCAGGCCTGCTGACAACTCCTCAGCGCCTTCGTCGAGATCAGCACGCAGCAGTTCCGAAAACGCCTCGACGACCCGAGTCAAACGTTCGTAGTTCGGCAGCGACGCATCGCGGATCACGGCCTTTAATTGCCCCGCTTGTTCGATGAGATCCGGCATCGTCGTCCCTCCATCTCGTTGTCGAAGTAGGATACACCACTAATGCCCTAATGATACCGGCGTTTGGCAAGATTGCTCGTCCTGCACCCCTTTCCCAGCCTCCCGTAGAACTGGCCTGTGCCCGAATGGCCGATTCTCGCTAGAATCCCGGCCCACCGTAATGGACGTTGCCAACGGTGGGCCGGCGCTCGCAAGCTCGCTGGCCCCACCTTACTGCTTCCCTGTGCCAAAAAGGCCGTGCTGCCCTGTACCCTGAACCCCGGACGCCCCGCAGGCGGCGGCTGTTTGAATGACGACGGTCCAGACGGACATCTCCACAACATCTCCACCGGCCGCCGCCGCGCGCTCGCCTCGCAGGCGCTTTATCCGGCGCGCCTGCTTGCTGGCCCTTGCCGTCGCGGCCGCGTATGCCGGATGGTGGGCCTTCTGGCACCACCACGCGAAGCGCTTCCAGGAGGTCCGCAAGGGCGTTTTCTATCGCGTCGCGCAGCCTTCGGAGCTCGGCTTTCGCTATCTGGTCAACGATGTGGGCGTGAAGACGGTGCTCAGCGTGCAGCTTTACGACTTTCGGCTGCGCCGGGGGCTGGTGAGCTTTGGCCCGACCGATGGCTGCCGCGAGTCGGAATACGTCGAGCAGCTTGGTGCCCGGCCGGTGCAGTGGCCGATGGGCGTCGAAAAAAGCTGGCCGTGGCTCACGCCCTGGCAGTTCGAGCAGTTCTTCCGGCTCATGGACGATCCCGATAATTGGCCCGTGGCCGTTCACTGCCAAGGCGGGCGTCACCGCACGGGCACGCTCTCGGCCCTGTTTCGACTGGAATACGATCGCTGGCCGGCCGATCGGGCCTTGGCCGAAATGTACTCGTTCAAGTTCGGCGGAGCGATCCGGCTGCAAGAACACAACCTCCGCACCTATCTGCCGCGGCCGCACCCCGATGCCGCTGAATGGAACTCACTGGCGAGCTTCTGCTCGGCGCTTGTGGCCGGTCCGTGCGCCGATTACGAGGAACTTGTGCGGCGGTTGCGCGCCCTTCGCGAGGCGTTGAGGAGCAAGGCCGCACAGCATGCCGATGCAGGGTGGGACCAGCGAGCTTGCGAGCGCCGGACCACCGATAGCCACGTGCATGATGGTGGGCCGGCGCTCGCAAGCTCGCTGGTCCCACCCTACGAAGCCGGCAGTCTGCCGGAAGTCGACGAGCAGTTGTCAAACTACATCCAGCACGACGGGCACTTCGCCATTCCGCTAACCCAGCGGTTGATCGACCAGCCCGACGACCCGCTGGTGCCTGTCGTGGCGGCCAAGGCGGCGGCCAGCGTCGAAAGCCTCGATGCGGGCAGAGCGAACTGGTCGATGGCGGCCGCCTTGCTGGCCGATTTCGGCGGCCAAGACCAGCAGCGGCGGCTGCGAGCGGCATTGAGCGATGCGGCGTTTCAGCAAGCGTCGCCCGAACGCTTCGACGCCTTGGTCGACGGCGTGACGAACCGCTACACACCCAACCGCATCGCCTTTCTGGTGCCGCTGCTGGAGAACGAGGCAGGGCACCTTCGCGACGGTGCGCGGCAGTATCGCTATTGCGATACGGCGGTGGCCCGGCTCTCGGCGATCGTCGACGAGAATTTTCCCGACATCGTGCCGGGCTGGGGCATCGACGCCTGGAACAACGGCCGCGTGGCGGCGCGTGCGTGGCTGGCATCGCATCCGGCGGAGACCGAGCTTCGGCCGCTTGTGCCTGCCTCGGGCCAGACCGAGGTCTTGCCCGGCGACCCCGCACCGCGCGAGGATCTCAGCCGGGCAAAACTTTGAGGCTTTTCAGATGTAAGGTGGGACCAGCGAGCTTGCGAGCGCCGGCCCACCGTAAGCGACGTCTTTCACGGTGGGCCGGCGCTCGCAAGCTCGCTTGCCCCACCTTACGCCTACTGGCCAAGACCAAAAACCCAAGACCAAAGACCTTCTACTTACGATACCTCTGCTTGGACTTGCGCGAGGAGGTCTTTCCGCTGCCGTTCGAGCCGGGCGGCGAACTGAGGCGGGCGGCAGATTCACCTCCCGCGGTGCCGCCGCTCTGCGGGGCCGGTTTGGGCAGCAGCTTGCGCTCGGCGATGCCCCAGAGGCTCGAAGCGATGAAGTACAGGCACAGGCCGCTGGCCACCTTGAAGAACATCACGCCCATGAAGATCATCATCCATTGCATCATCTTCTGCTGCATGGCCGCCTGCTCGTCGGTGGGCGGCGGCAAGAACATCTTTTGCTGCACGATGAACAGCGCGATCGTCAGCAGCGGCAAAACGTTCAGATAGGGACCGAGCCAGCCGGCGGCCTCGTCGGTGAGCATGTCGATCGGCAGGTACGGCTTCCAATACCAGAGCATGTCGGGGGCGCCGAGGTTCGAACACCAGCGGACCGACTCGCTGATCAGCGGCGCCTGCCGCAACTCGATGTCGACGGCCAACGAGCGGTACAAACCCAGGAAAATCGGCAACTGCACCAGCGCCGGCAAGCAGCCGCTGAGCGGATGATAGTCGTGCTTGCGAAAGAACTCGCGTTGGGCGCGCATCCGCTCTTCGGGGTTCTTGTATTTGTCGGCCAGCTTTTTCAGTTCCGGCTGCAGCTCCTGCATCTTGGCCGCGTTGAGCGCCTGCTTGCGGCTGAGCGGAAACATGCCGGAGCGGACCAGCACCGTCAACATGATGATGGCCAGGCCATAGTTGCCGACAACCCCATAAAAAAAGTGCAGGATGGCCAGCATCGGCCTGGAGACCCAGCCAAACCAGCCGTAGTAAACCAAGTCGCCCAAGCCATAGGGCCGCACATACTGATCCAAGAGATCCGGGCGCTTCGGTCCGGCGAAGATCTGGAACTCCTGAGCCAGCGGTTTCTCCGGTTCCAGCGTGGCCACGTCGCTGATCAGGCGGCAGGAAACGTCGACCAGCTTCTTCTTGTATTTGTCGGCGGGCACTCGGCCGACCCGCAACGGCAGCAATTCCTTGAATCTCACCGACGCGTCGCCCGGCACCTTCGGAATCAACATCGCGGCGACGTATTGAGCATCGACGCCGGCGTAGACCAGGTCGACTTCCGTGTACGGTTTGGGTAGCTCGTCTTCGGCGAAGCGGACCGCATTGACCTGATCGTACTGAAAGCGTTTGTTGAGAATGCGGCCGATCGCCAGGTCGCGTATGCCCGGTGATCCGGACTGCCCGATTTTCGTGTTGAGCGAGTACCACCAGCCCTCGATGGGCAGCCCGGTGGGGCCGTCGAGCCGGTAGGCCACCTTCTTGCCCTTTTGGCCGAGGTTCTCGACTTCCACGCGCAGATTCAGATGATAGGCCGGCGCGTGCAGGTCGTCTTGCTGCTCCGGCGTCAGTCGAGCGATGCTGTAGGTCTTGACGACCCGCAATTGCTCCTTGTCGAGCAGATACTCGAACGACACCTCGTCGGGCTTCGCGGGGTCGCGCGGAAGCACGGTCCAGTTGGAGGTCCGCAGGCGCAGGCCGGGCAACTCTTCGTCGCCGGCCGCCAACGTCTTGTCGCCGATCTGGTTCAGGGTCAGCAGGAAGGAAAGCGGATCGGACCCTTCGGGCTTGACCACCTCCAAGGGGCGCCGGGCAAGCTTGGCGTTCAACGTTTTCTTTTTGCCCGCGCGATCGACGGTGAGCGTCACCGAATCGCCCGGCTTGTGCCGCTGCAAAAGATCGCCGAATTGCCTGACGGCAATGACGGTATCGTCATCCACCGCCGTGACGACGTCGCCCGGCTTCAGCCCGGCCCTTGCCGCCGGCGTTGCGTCGCCCACCACGCGGACGAGATACCCGGCCTTGTCCGGCGGCCTGGCTCCTTCGAGATGCCCGATGTAGCCGCTGCGGTCTTCCAGGTCGTGAAAGCGGGGACTGTTCAGCTCGATGCGTTGGACGGCCGCGCCACGGCTGGTGATCGTCGCTAGCATGCGATAGGGATCGTCGGGGTCCGCCGAGCCGAGCGTCGCGAACACCAGCTCCGGTTCCTTGCGCGCGGGTTCGGCCGGGGCGGGGCCATCTTTTTCGGCCTGCCGCTCATGCTTTTGCGCTTCGGCCTTTTGCTTGTCCGCTTCGGCCTTTTGCTTGTCCGCTTCGGCCTTTTCCTGTCCGGCTTGGGGCGTCTTTTCGGCCTTCTTGACCGCTTCTTTGGCCGCGACTTGCGCCGGCTTTTTCGGCGGCGCGGGGGGTCGATTCTTCTGCATCCACCACAGCGCGGCGAAATTGCAGACGATCACCAGGGCCGACAGCGCGAAAAATAGGATGTATCGCTTAAGCATCCGCTCTCATTTCTGAATCCAGTCCGTGCGCCAGAGCGAGCCACGACGCTTCCTCGCCCCATGCTGTTCGTCGGACTCGGGCCGTTCTTGTGCCGAATCTTCCACTGCGGACGGCGTTTGGTCAACGGCCCTCGCGGAGCCGGTCGCCCAAAAAATTGTCCAGTTCCGGCGTGGCGTAGATTTTCTCGATCGTCTTTTCGAACGGATACTCGATGCGGCGGAACTTGACCAGATCGTCTTCGAGCACCACGTAGCAGGCGCGCGGGTCGCCGTCGCGCGGCTGCCCCACGGACCCCACGTTGATCATCGTCTTTTCCGTCGTCAGACGATATTGATAGCCCATCTCCTCCGGGCTGAAAAACGAGCAGCTTTGCGTGAACACGCCCGGCACGTGGGTGTGTCCCTGAAAACAGTGCTGTTCGATCAGCGAAAACAGTTTTTCCATTTTTCGTTGATTATAGATGTCTTCAGGAAAGACGTATTCGTTCAAGGGATTGCGGGCCGAGCCGTGGACGAACAGAAAGCCGTTTTCGCGCCGGTTGCGGGGCAGCTCGCCCAGAAAATCCCAGCGGACGGCGTTCTCAGCCGGCTTGCCCGGCCCGATCTCCAGTTGGTCGCGGGTCCAAAAGATGGCCCGTTCCGCGCCGGAGTTGAAGCCTTCGGGGTCGAACAAGGCGCCCTGATCGTGATTGCCCAGGATGCAGACATTCATCGTCATCACCCGGTCGATGCACTCGCAGGGATTCGGCCCGTAGCCGATAATGTCGCCCAGGCAGTAGATTTCAGTAATCCCCTGCGACTCGATATCGGCCAGCACGGCCTCGAGTCCCTCGAGATTGCTGTGGATATCGCTGATCAAGGCACGCTTCACGCCCGTCGACCTTATTGGTTAGAAGAACTGGCGCGCCACGAGCGCGCCCCGGCCGCCAAAAAATCGCCACAAACCCAACGCGCAGTCTAAGTTAGCGACCCACGGCGGTCAAGCCATCGGCCCGCTGGTTCCCGCGGCGTCAGGCATCAGGCATCAGGTTGTTTGTCTGACGCCTGACGCCTGAAACCTGACGCCTTAAATCGTGGGCCGGCGCTCGCAAGCTCGCCGCCCCCACCTTACGATTATATGCCGGCGGCACGCGAGTCTATTCCACGGCAGGACAATTTTGCACATTTTGGCCCTCGAAACCAGCGGAACCAGCGGCAGCGTGGCCGTTTTTGACGACGGCAACGTCTTGGCCGAGGTGCGGCTAGAGCCCGCTCAGCGCAGCGCAAGAGTGCTGGCACCGGCTATCAAGCGGCTCATCGAGCAGGTCGCCTGGAGGCCGGCCGACGTGGATTTGGTGGCCGTTGCCATCGGCCCCGGCTCGTTCACGGGGCTGCGTGTCGGCGTGACGACTGCCAAAACGTTCGCCTACGCCGTCGGCGCGGAGGTCTTGGCCGTCAACACGCTGGAGGTCATCGCGGCCCAGGCCACGACGGCGGGCCACGGCGAGCTGATTGCCGCGGCCATCGACGCCCAGCGCGGCGACGTCTACACGGCGACGTTTCGCCGCCGCGCGCCGTTGGGTCTCGAAATCGTCGTCCCGGTGAGCATTCGCCGCGCTGACGAATGGATCGCCGGCTTGTCGGCTGGCACGCTGGCAACCGGGCCGGCGCTGGAAAAGCTGTTGCCGCGATTGCCGGCTGACGTGGCTGTTGCCGCCGGAGAACTCTGGTTTCCCCAGGCGAACATGGTTGGCCGGCTGGCGGCCGCGAAGCACGCCGCCGGGCAGCGCGACGACCTCTGGCGGCTGGCGCCCCTTTATCTGCGGGCCAGCGCCGCCGAAGAGAAGGCCGCTCGCCAAGGCGGCGATTGACAGATGGCCGTCGAAACGGCGCTGGCTGGGGCAGAGATTGGCCACGCTCTTCCTGGGCCGGTGAAAACTTGGGCTATTGCATGGGTTGACGGCATTTTGCTTAAAGGGTTTTTGTTCCGGCGAAGCGTAAGGCGGGGCAACCTCGCTGGCCCCGCGCTACGCGCCGGCCGCCACCGGCTCTTTCCGCTTGATCATCAGCACCTCGTTGCCGAGATCGTTGTACGTCACCTCGTCCATGAACATCCGCATCAGCACCAGGCCGCGACCGCCTTCACGCGCCAAGGGGGCCGGATCGTCGGAATCGGCCACCGGCATGACGTCGAAGCCGGGGCCTTCGTCGCGGACCAGCAACCGCAATTCTTCGGGCGAAATGTGTACTTTGACGAAAATCTTTCGTTCGCAGTAGGGAGCCTGGCCCCGACGCTGTTCGGCCACCCCCATGCTCAGGCCTTGCAACAGGTTGGCGCGGTCTTCCTGCATCTGCTCGAAGCTCAGCTCCAGGTTGCCGCGATAGAGCGCGTTGAGCAACGCTTCTTCCAGGGCGATGCCGATCCGCACTCGACCGGTAGTGTCGCAAAGCTGCACCTTATCGACCAGCCGTTGCACCACGTCCACCAACGGGTCGATCAGTTCCGCGTCGTTCTCCAAGTTCAGGGCAAACTCGGTCCAGGCCAGACACTGCGCCAGCCGGTCGAGGTTGTGGTCGGCCCGCGACACCGCCAGCACCTGCTCGACCGTGTCGACCAGCTTTTCCGGCAGGACCGATTTGGGCACATAACTCGCCGCGCCCGCTTCCAGGGCTTCGACGGCCAAATCTTCGCTGCCGAAGGCCGTCATCAGCACGACGGGCACGCGCGGATGGTGCATCCGCACCCGGCGGATCAGCCCGAGCCCGTCCAATTCGGGCATCTGCAAGTCGGTGACGACGATGTCCGGCTCGCGCCGCTTGAGGTACTCCAACGCGGCCACGCCGTTTTCGGCGGTCTCGACGCTGAGCGTCGTTCCCTGGCTCAACAGCAGGCTGGCCAAACGGCGATCGACGGGCGAATCGTCGACGACAAGAACAGAAGGCATCCGCGCGCCTCTTTAAAAAAATGGTTTCACGTCAATAGACCGCTGACGTGGCCGGGAGTCAAGTTTTTTGAAGGGTTCAGGCTTCATGTTCCGCAAAATAGAGCCCGGCGTAGACCTTCGGGTCGATCAGCACGTCGCGGCTCGCTTGCTCCTGGAGCCACTTCGCCACGCGATCGAGCCCAATGGCATGCACCTCGATCTGTTCCGATTCAACCCCGCCCCCGGCGGCAACCTGTTTCAGCCCCCTTGCCACCACCATGGCCACCAACTCAGTCGCCAGCCCCGACGTGGGCGGACCCATCGCCATCACGTGGACGCTTTCCGCTTCATAGCCGGTTTCCTCCAGCAGCTCGCGCCGCGCGGCCGTTTCCAGATCGTCAGTCTGCTGACCCTCGATGTCGCCCACCAGTCCGGCCGGCAGCTCGATCACCCGTTTGCCGACGGGGATTCGATACTGCTCCGCCAACAGCAGCCGCCGGTCGTCAGTGACGGCCACGATCACCACCGCACTCGTGGCTTTCGTCCGCTCGGCATATTCCCAATGCCCCTCGCGGACCAGCCGCAGGTGCTTTCCTTCCGCCAGAATCACACGACTGTTCTCAGTGTTCGATGGTTGGCTCATAAACCTCGTTCTACTTTACCTAGCCGTAAAATCCTCACGCGCGGCCGGTCTGCGCGCCGATGTTTTTTGTCGGAAAGGAGTCCGCATGCACCTCTCTGCCACCCAATCCGCGCAGAACCCCGGCTCGACCGACACAAACCAGTTCGCCGGAAACGCCAGCCCCTTCTCCCATCAATCGTACACTGCCGAGGCACCGTGTGTGCCCTGCCATTATTTGCGGGCCGCCGCATCGCCGGCCGGCGGACCGGCGGAGTTTCGACGCCGAATGCGGGCGGTCGGCGACATTCTGGCCGCGTCGCGGGTGGGCGCAATCTACCTGGTGCATGGTTCCTTCGCCGCGCTCGATTCGCTGAGCATCCTATCGTCGCTGGCGCGCCATTACCTTGCCGGTCGGAGAATGATCTCCCGCATTGCGTCGCAGATCGTCGATGCCGACGTCCGCGACGCCGGGAACTATACGCCACGCTACGCGGAGGTGTTCGAAGCGGCGACGGGCGGTCGCACGCCCGTGCGATTGGTCTCCTGGTCGAGCGAAAACCACCACCTTGGGCGGGCAGACGCCGCGGTGCGGCTGCTCGACGAGCTGGCGTCGTTGGAGCTGTCGGGCGGCCAACGCGTCATGTTTTGGGGGCACGGGCATGCCGGCAACGTGTTCGCCATGATGAGTCAGCTTCTGTCGGCTGAACCGGCGGTCGTCGAGCAGTTCTTCGCGGCTGCGTCGGTCTATTACCGCTGGCCGATGGCCGGGCTGGTCGATATCCCCGTCTGGCAGCGAGTGCGGCAACTCCTCACGCGTACACGGCACCGCCTTCAGCAGCGGCCGTGCGACTACGTGACGTTCGGCACGCCGGTGCGCTACGGTTGGCGGCTCCGCGACGACGACCGGCTGCTGCACTTCATTCACCATCGGCCGAGTGGCGGGCGGGCGGGGCACCTGGCCGCGTTTCCGGCCCGGCCGCAGGATTTCGAGCAGGCCGCGGGCGGCGATTACTTACAGCAAGTGGGTATTGCGGGAACCGACGCGCCGCCGTCGCCGCTCGCCTGGCGGTCGTGGTTGGCCAATCGCCGGCTGGGCAGGCTCTTGGCGCCCAGTTACGGCCCGCACGACCTGGCCGACCGGCTGCAAACCGGCGCGCGCGTTCCCGACTGCGGCACGACGCTGTTGGTCGATTATGGCACTTCCTTCGGGCCGTTGTCGGAACACCTGGCGGGCCACGCCGTTTACACGCGGCCCGAATGGCTCTTGTTTCACGCCGAGAAAGTCGTCGAGCACCATTATGGCGGGAGCGACGCCCGGACTCAGGCCGCGTAGTGCTGACACTGCTGACACTTGAACCGTTTGACGTCGGGATACGGCCGACATAGAATCGAGATTCTGTGAACTTTTACGTCACTGTGGTCCGTATTTCTCGCCCTGTGGGAGACAGCGTCAATGAAGAAGGCAGAGATGAAGGTGTACAAAGAGCGGCTCCTGGCGTTGCGCGCGCGTCTGCGCGGCGATGTCAACCAGATGGCCGATGCCGCCCTGCGTAAGAACCGCATGGATGGTGGGAGCGAAATCTCCAGTATGCCGATTCACATGGCGGACCTGGGCAGCGACAATTTCGAGCAAGAGTTCACGCTCAGCCTGTTGGAAAACGAGGGGGGCACTCTCGACCTGATCGAGCTGGCATTGGAGCGGATCGAAGACGGCACCTACGGCGATTGCGACGAGTGCGGATCGAAAATTCCCAAAGCCCGGCTGAACGCGCTGCCCCACGCGCCGCACTGCGTGAAGTGCGCGGGGCAAGTCGAACGCGGGTAACGCCTGCCATGAAGGTGGTTCCTGGTAACCGGTATTGGGCGTTCCTTGCCATCGCGGCCGCCGGCTGCGCCGCCGACCTGGCCTCGAAGGCCTGGGTGTTTGCGTTGCTGGGGGCGCCGGGCGGCCGCACGCTGTGGATCTGGCGCCCTTTTTTTGGGTTGCAAACCAGCCTCAACCAAGGCGCGCTGTTCGGCATGGGGCAGGGCATGGTGTGGCTGTTTGCCCTGCTGTCGCTGGCCGCGGCGGTCGGCATCGTCTATTGGTTGTTCGTGGTGGGGGCCGCGGTCGATTGGCGGCTGACGCTGGCTCTGGGCGCGATCATGGCCGGCATTCTGGGCAATCTGTACGACCGGCTTGGTCTGTGGGCCGTGCCCGGCCGGCCGGACCAGCGGGTCTACGCCGTGCGCGACTGGATCTTGTTCAAGTACCAGAACTGGACGTGGCCGAACTTCAATCTGGCCGACAGCTTTCTCGTCTGCGGCGCGGCGATTTTGATGTGGCACGCCTTCCGCTCGCAGCCCAAGGCCGACGCCGCGGCGCGCAGCGTCGAGGGCGCGTAGCGCTCCGCGCGCATCGACAATTCCTTCAGATCCGCGACGGCGCCGCCGATATTCTAGTGCTTGTTACCAATTCATCCTTGTAAGAGGCGCTGCGGATGTCGACGCATTCCATCGAACCTGGTCAACGGCTGAAAGTGCAATCGGGATTCAAAACGGGCTTTGTTCAAGTGCTGGCGGAAGCGGTCGTGCCGGCGGGCTATTGGGTCTGCCGCGAGGAGGGTTCGGGGCAGCAACGGGTGATCGCACAAACGGCTCTATTCCCCATCGCCGCCGGTCCGCTCGTCGTCGACGCCCCACCCGTGCCGAGCGCAGCCACGCCGGCCGCGGCCTGAGTGCAGCCGCACTTAGGCGTTACCGTTGTAAGACACTTTGCGCCGCCAACGTCCAGCGGCAGCCAGCACCGCAAGGCCGCCCGCCATGAGCGATAACGTCGACGGCTCGGGGACGACGGAAGGGCCGGATAGGGTGTACTGCGAGAGCGTCGGGGTTGACGAGTCGATGTTCGCAAACAGTACCGAATCGAAGCCAGACGGGTCCGTAGTGGCGACGGGCACGAAGGTGTTGGCGTCGAGGATGGAAAAGCTGAATGTGTCCGGAACGCCCCCGGTATTGAATTCAGTGGCAGCAGATCGTTCGCTTCATCGTTGCACCTTTGGCGATTGGGTGATGGAGGTAAGGTATTGCCGTAACTGAAACCTGGAGGCGATTGGCTGGGGCGTCGGGTCGCTGAGCCGGGCTCTTAGCTCGTGTGCTGCGTGAAGTATTCGTCGGAGCCGGTGAACCCGGCGATAATGTCTTCATTTCTCTTGCCGTCGGCGAACTGCCCCAGCCAGTAATTCCAGGCCGCTGGGGTCGGCGGCGCGGCCCAGGTAATGGAAATAGTCGTCGTTCACCAGCAGCGAATCGTTTTCTTGACTGGCCGTGATCTCTTGCGCTACCCGAAGGCGCGATTGCCCGTTGGCTAACTGCCGGCTCCAATAACCTTCGCCGCCGGCGTCGGGCGTGCGGCCCAGAACCCGCTTGTAAACGGCGTCGATCCAGTCGAGGTTGGTGCCGCCGGCCTTCGCGAAGAATTCGTCGGTGGCCACGATTTCGGCCTCCACACCCTGATCGGTGAGACCGGCGTCCATTTGAGCGGCCAACGATTGAACCTCGGAGTCTTGGGCCGGCCGGCCGAGCAGCTTCAAGAAGTCGGGCCGGATCACGAAATTGGCGTAGTATTCGTCGCTGTGCGCGATCGCCTCGGCCACGCTGCCGGCGTTGCGTAACGCCAAGCGGCGGGGATAACAAGGGCGCGTGGGCGGCGCGAGCCCGCGCCGCTGAGAATCCGGCCGTGCTCAACGCACCGGTGGAGGCCCGGCCGCGGTGGCGACGATGGCCCGGCCGGCCCGTCTTGCGCATGCTACACGCGGCCTGCCTTGCGGCGCCGTCGAGCAGCGCCGGCCAGCGCCACGAGCCCGAGCGCCGTCAACGTGAAGGTCGATGGCTCGGGCGTGACCGTCACCGGGGTGGGATTGAAGCTACCTGCGGAGATCGAAATTGAGTCCGCGTTGATGTCGGTGAAGAAAGTGCTCGGATTGCTAACGCTGTTGTAAGGTACGAGGCTGACGCTGAAGGTGTCGCCCAGAGGCGGCGCGGAGTTCGTCAGGGTGGTGACGGGCAGCATCGCCAGAAGTTCCGGCGTGGTACTCAACGGCACGAAGAAGTTCGTATTATTCGCTTCGTCGCCGCCAGCAAATGTGGTGGTCGTGCTCGCAGTGCCCAATGGGTTGGCAAAAGCTTTGTCGCCGCTCGCGCCGAAGAAGACGTAATTCAAATTATTGAAGGTGGGGTCGACCGACGGGGCCGGAGAATTGACGAATTGCACCGCCGTCGATCCGTTCGTGGTGATTTGAAACTCGAAGCTTGTCGCGGCCAGGTCCACTGTGCCGCTGTCGGTATTGATATAGACGGGAAGATAATCCACCGGACCGCCCGGCGTTACCAGCGAGCTGCCGACGGTGACGATGATCGCGGCTTGCGCGTGGGCCGCGCAGGCGAGAAAGACGGCGCACAAACAAAACCACGATCGTAAACGCATCTCACACCTCTCAGTTGTCAGCGCCCCGCGCGTTATCGGTTATCGAGCTGTTACAGCCGCTCACATTGTCATTCGCGGCGACGCAACAGTCAAGCAAATGACTCAATCATCAATGTGCAGGCCGGCCGCCAGCGTGCGGCCCACCGACTTGGCGGCCAAGAGCCGGTCGTTGGGCGTCACCGCGCCGGCGCCGTTGATGTCGTCGTTCAATAGCGGACCCGTCTCGCCCACCGCGGAGCTGATGGCCGCCACGTCGGCCGCGGTGACCTCGCCGATTGGATTGCCGCTGACCGTCGAGCCCGTCGTCGTGGCGCCGCCGGTCGGGTTGCCGATCACGTCGCCAAAGAGGCGATAAAAGTCCTCCTCGATGTCATGCTGGCCGGTGCCGTCGGGGTTGATGAGCAGCTTGTAATAGCCGTCGTCGAGAATCAGCTTCGGCCAATAGGCCAAAAGGGCCGGCAGGTTTTCATCACCGCCAATCCCTCCCGCACCGAAGTCGATGGCCATCACGTGGTCGACCAGCGCGATCTTGTTCGTCAGGTCGATGTCGCCCAGGAACGTCTTGCCGTCCAGGCCGAAGTGTTCCAGCGTCACGTGGGCCGCGTCGAGCGTCAGATTGGAAACCGGCTCATTGAACGTCAGGTCGAGATAGCGAATGTACGAGCGTTCCTCCAGTCCCTTTTCGACGACGAACGAGGTGACGGCGGGCGACACGCTTCCGCTCGTGACCGTGGCCGTGGGCGATACGGCCACGGCCGGCGAGGTGTCGTGCGTGATCGTGACGCTGGCCGTGTAGGTGCCCGGCTCGGCGTAAGTGTTTGTGCCGCTGACGGTGAACACGCCGTTTGCCACGCTGATCGTGCCGGCCGAGTTTTGGCCGTCGCCCCAGTTGATCGTGGCGGTGTAATCGGTCGTCGCTTCCGCACCGGCCGGATCGGTGAAGGTGGCCACATTGACCGTGGCCGGCGCGCCGGCCGTCGCCGAAATGGCCACCGCCGCGGCGCGGACGCTCGGATCGCTGACGGTGGCCGTGCCGGCGATGGTGGCCGACGTATTGGCATTGCTGATCGTGACGCTCGAGGTGAACGTCCCTTCCTCGGCGTAGGTGTGGCCGCCGGAGACGGTGAACCCGGCGGCCTGGCTGCCCGAAATCGTGCCGGCCGACGACTGGCCGTCGCCCCAGGCGATGCTGGCGGTGAAGTCGCCGGCCGCGACCAGGAGATCGGCGTCGGTGAAGGTGACCACGGTCACGAGGCCGGTGGCGGCCCCTTCGGCGGCCGTGAAAGCCTGGCCGGCGGCGGTCACGGGCACGACTTCATAAGCGCCGATATCGACGGTGCCGCCCTCAATCCGTGGCAAGCCGCGCTGGTCGGTGGTCAGTGCGTTGCCGTTGGCGTCGACGGCCAGGGCGTTGGAGCCGGCGTTGATGGCCGGGCTGCCGGCCAGCAGGGCCACCGTCTCGGTGGGGCCGCCGTTGTTGGCCAGCGGGCCGATCTCGGGGTTCACGTTCAGCACGTTGTTGGCGCCGGCGATCGTGGCGCCCGCGGTCGTGCCGATCAGGCTGTAGTTGGCCGTGAAGGCGTCGCCGGCGAGGTCGTTGGCGACAGCGGCGCCGCCGCCTTGGAAGTTGCCGGCCACGACGGTGTTGTTCACGTTGAACTCCACCTGGTCCGCGCTGCCATAGCCGAGACTTTCGAAGTAGGCGCCTCCACCGCCGGCCGAGGCTGTGTTGGCGGTATTGGCGGTGTTGGCGGTGACCGTGCAATTGATGAGCGTGAACGTGTACGGCGCGCTGAACACGCCTCCGCCGTCGTTGCCGGCCGTGTTGCCGTAAAGGGTCGAGTTGATCGCCGTCACGAAGCCGCCCGACTCGGGATCGTAGGTGGTCCCGTTGGCGATGCCGCCGCCGTCCTCCGTGGCGGTGTTGCCGTTGATAGTGCAGCCATCCACGATGAGCGTGCAGAGAAACTCGGCTTCGATGGCGCCGCCATAACGGGAGGAGTTCGCTGTAAAGGTGCTGTTGTTAACCGTGACGACGCCACCGGAGTCGTCGAGGGCGCCGCCGCGGCCAGAGGCCTGATTGCCGGTCAGGACGCAGTCGTCCAAAGTCGTGTTCGACTCCACGTCCGTGTAGATGGCGCCGCCGTAACCCGCGACGTTGTCGGAAAAGGCGCAGTCGACCAAAGTCAGCGACCTGCCGCCGGAGTCATTCGCAATGGCGCCGCCGTGACTCGCGGTGTTGCCCGACAAGGTGCAGCCGGTCACCGTCGCCACGGCGGCGTTGTAGATGCCGCCGCCGTCGTAGCCGTCTGGGGCGGAGTTGTCGTCGATGGTCGAGCCCGACACGTTCAGCGTGCCCGCGTCGTTCGAGATGCCGCCGCCGTAGGGGCCCGAAGCATTGCCCGTGATCGTGCAGCCTGTGATCGTCAGCACGCCCGTGTTGTTCTCGATGGCGCCGCCCGTGTAGGTTGCCGAGTTGCCCGAGAACGTGCAGCCGGTGACCGTGAGCGTGCCGCCGGTGTTCTCAAGGGCGCCACCCGCGTAGGCGCCCGTGTTGCCGGAGAGCGTGCAATCGGTCAGCGCCAGGCTGCCGTTGCTGCTGATGCCGCCGCCGGTGATCGTCAGGCCCGACAGCGAGACCGTGCTGCTTTGGACGCCGCTGGGAGAGTTGGATCTGACGTCGAACACGCGGCCCTGGTTGTCGCCGGCCACGGTCACCCCCGCGGCCGGCGCGGTGATCGTCACATCGTCGGTGGCTTGCAGGGCGCCGCCGGTCAGGGTGATGGTCTGGTGCGTGGCGAACACAGTCGGATCGAAGGTGATGGTGTTGTCGAAGCCGGCCGTGTTCACGTCGATCAGCTCGAGCGCCTCGCGCAAAGAGAGGTGGCCGAAGCTGTAGTTGCCGTCGTTCTCGTCGGAGGTGGTGGAGACCACCAGGTGCAGGTCTTGATACTCGAAGGCGCCGATGTCGACGCTTGTGCCGGCGACGCGCGCGAAGGGGGCGCCCCGCTGATCGTACATCAGGGGGTTGCCGGCGGGGTCCACCGCCAGGGCGGTGGAACCGGCGTCGATGGCCGGGCTGCCGGGCAGCAAGGCGAACGTCTCCGTGGGTCCGCCGCCGTTGAGACTCGGATAAGGCGCCAGCTTGGGATTTTGGTTGAGCACGTTGTCGGCCCCGCCGATCGTGGCGCCGGCCGTGTTGCCGATCAGGCTGTAATTGGCCGTCGCGGCGCCGCCGACGTCGGTGGCGTTGCCGGCCACGAGCGTGTTCGCCAAGCTCACCGTGCCGCCGGTGTTGTCGATGCCGGCGCCGCAACCCGTCACAGTGACGTTGGTCAGCGTGACCGAACCGCCGCTGACGGTGACGCCGTCGAGGGCCTCGGAGATCGTGCAGTTGGCGAGCGTCACATTGCCGCCGGAGACGGACAGGGCGCTGCCGGCAAGAGTCCCGCTGAAACCGGTGGAAGCGGCGGTGTCGAGGAACGAGTTGAGCAGTGTGGCTGTCGCGGCCGGCCCGTTGTCGATGCCGTCTTGCGTGGTCGAGTTTGTCAGCGTCAAGCTGCCGAGGTTCGTGACGCTGGAGGCCAGGACCATATCGGTGATGGTCGCCGTGCCGGCGTTGTAGATGCCTTCCTGCTCGAAGTATACTCTGCAGTTGGTCAGCGCGACGACGCCGCCGCTGGCATTGTAGAGGCCGCCGCCGTTGCCGTTGCCGTCGCTCTGTTCGTAGGAGAGATCGCAGCCCGTCAGTGTCACCGTGCCGCCGTTCTCGTTGGCGATGCCGCCGCCGTTTCCGCCGATGAAATTGGAATCGAAGGTCGTGTTGGCCGCCGTCACGACGCCGCCGACGTTGTCGAGGCTGCCGCCGTCGCCGCCGCTGACGTTGGCGTCGGTGCCGGGAAATACGTTGCCGTAATTGGTGGAGACGCTGCCGAGATTGGAGCCGCTGATCGTCAGCGCGCCCGTGTTGTAAACTCCTCCACCTCCTCCATTGGCCACGTTGTTGATGACGGTGCATTGGTCGAGCGTCAAGGCGCCGCTGTTGTCGATGCCGCCGCCATTGCCGGCGGCGTTGCCGTTTTCGATGGCCAGGCCGGAGAGCGTGGCCGTTGCCGCCGCGTCGATCACGAAGACCTGGCTGGTGTTGTTGCCGCTGACCGTGAGTCCGGAGCCTGAGTAGACGATGTTGATGCTTTGACTCAGCACGAGCGGACCGTCGGCCAGCGTGATGACTCCCGTCAGTCCGGCGGCGAACTCGATCTCGTCGCCGCTGACGGCCGCGGCGATCTCGCCGCGCAGCGAGCCGTCGCCGGCGGTGAAGCCGCTGGAGTCGTTGAGATTGGTGACCATCAGGGTGATCGGTGCGGTGACGGTTACCGTCGGCGAGACGGCCACCGTCGGCGCGGTATCGTCCGCGATCGTCACCGTTGCCGTGAAGCTGCCCACGTCGGCGTAGGTGTTCGTTCCGCTGACGGTAAAGACGCCATTGCCGTCCGGGCCGCTGATCGTGCCGGCCGAGGTGTGGCCGTCGCCCCAGACGATCGTGGCGCTGTAATCGGCCGTCGCTTCCGCTCCGGCCGGATCGGTGAAGGTGGCCACGTTGACGCTGGCCGCGAAGCCCGCGACGGCCGCGGTCGGCGACGGCGTGGCGTTCACCGCCGGGTCGCTGACCGTCGCCGCGCCCGCGGCCGTGGCCGAGGTGTTCGCATCGCTGATCGTGACGCTCGCGGTGTACGTGCCATCTTCCGCGTAGGTGTGGCCGCCGGAGACGGTGAACCCGGCGGCCTGGCTGCCCGAAATCGTGCCGGCCGACGATTGGCCGTCGCCCCAGGCGATGCTGGCGATGAAGTCGCCGGCCACGACCATGGGATCGGCGTCGCTGAACGTGGCCACCGTCACGAGGCCGGTGGCGGCGGCTTCGGTGGCCGTGAAGGTCTGGCCGGCGGCGATCACGGGCACGACTTCATAAGCGCCGATATCGACCGTGCCGCCCAAAATCCGCGTCATGCCGCGCTGGTCGGTGGTCAGGGCGTTGCCGTTGGCGTCGACGGCCAAGGCGTTGGAGCCGGCGTTGACGGCCGGGCTGCCAATCAGCAGGGCCGCGGTCTGGGTGGGACCGCCGTTATCGGCCAACGGGCCGAGGTCGGGGTTCACGTTCAACAGGTTGTTGGCCCCGGCAATCGTGGCGCCGGCGGTGGTGCCGATCAGGCTGTCGTTCGCGGCGATCGTGTCGCCGGCGAGGTCGTTGGCGGTGCTGGTGGCGCCGCTGGTTTGCAGGTTGCCGGCCACGATGGTGTTGTTCAAGGTCAGCGAGCCGTAAGTCAGGCTGTTGAAATAGAGTCCGCCGCCGGCGCCGGCCTGGTTGGCCGTGAGCGTGCAATTGGTCACCATCGCCACGCCCACGTAAGAGGAAGGCGAAAGTTCAGAGCTGCCCTGGCTGTAGATGCCGCCGCCCTGAGAGGTGGCCGAGTTGCCGTACAGGGTCGAGTTGGTCACGGTCAGCGTGCCGCCGAACAAATACGCGGGTGACGAGTTGGCGATGCCGCCCCCGACAGCCGAAGCGGTGTTGTCGGCGATCGTCGAGCCCGTCACCGTCAACGTGGCGCCGAAGTAGTTGAACAGAGCGCCGCCCTCCGCGGCGGAGTTCCCCGACAGCGTGGAGTCGCTGACCGCGACGACGCCGCCGATTTCAACGTCAACCGCGCCCCCCTCGGAGGATGCCCGATTGCTCGTCAGCGTGCTGTGGTCGACGGTCGCGTGGCCCACGCTGTCGATCGCCCCGCCGACCGCGGCGGAGTTGCCGGTCAATGTCACCTGGGTCAGCGTCAGGTTGCCCATGTTATCGATCGCGCCCCCGGTGCCCCCGTGGTTGTCGGAGAGGGTGCCGCCGGTCAGAGTGGCCGAGGCGTGGTTGTAGACCCCGCCACCGTAACTGGCGGCAGTGTTGCCGTCGAAAGTGCAGGCCGACACCGTGGTGGTTCCTTCGAAGGCGATGCCGCCGCCCAGGTTTGCCGAGTTGCCGGAGAAGGTGCTGCCGCTCAGCGACAGTGTGGCGTAGTTGACGATGCCCCCGCCTTCGCCGCCGGCGGAGTTATTGTCGAAGGTGGAGCCCGACACCGTTCCGCCATACGTCGAGATGGCGCCGCCCACGTTGACGGCGGAGTTGCCGGTGAAGGTGCTGTCGGCCACGCTCAGCGGACTGCCCGCGTTCTCGATCGCGCCGCCGCCTGCGCCGGCGCCGGAGGCGGAGTTGCCGGTGAAGCTGCCGCCGCTCACGGTCAGCGAGGCGGATTCGGAGTTTTCGATCGCCCCGCCGCCCAGGGCCGAGTTGCCGCTGAAGCTGCTATCGCTCACGGTCAGCGTGCCGCCAGCGCCATTGAAGCTGGCGTTGAGAATGGCCCCGCCCACGTTGCCGTTGGTGTTGTCCGTCAGAGTGCAGCCGCTGACGATCAACGTGGCGTAGTTCACGATTCCGCCGCCCGAAATCGTCAGGCCGTCGAGCGTGACGGTGCTGGGCCGGCCGTTGGACGGAGTGCCGATTTGCAAATCGCGGCCTTGGCTGCTGTCGATGGTCACTCCCGCGGCGGGCGCGGTGATCGTCGCCTCGGCGGTCAGCAGTGGCGTGCCCTGCGTCAGGTCGATCGTTTGCGGCGTGGCAAACACGGTCGTGTCGAAGGTGATCGTGTTGTTGAAGCCGCCGACGTTCTGGTCGACGAGCTGGATGGCCTCGCGCAGCGAGAGGTGGCCGGAACTGTAATTGCCGTCGTTTTCGTCGGCGATGGTGGAGACGACCGCGTGGACGTTGTAGTGCTCGAAGGCGCCGATATCGACCTGGCCGCCGCTCACACGGGCGTAGGGCGCGCCGCGCTGGTCGGTGGTCAACGGGTTGCCATTGGGGTCGACGGCCAGTGGGACCGAACCGGCGCCGATGGCGGGGCTGGCCGCGGCGAAGGCGAAGGTCTGCGTGGGTCCGCCGTTGTTGGCCAGCGGCCCAAGGTCGGGATTCACGTTCAGCACGTTGTTGGCCCCGCCGATGGTGGCACCCGCGGTGTCGCCGATCAGGCTGTAATTGGCCGTCACCTGACCGATGACGTCGGACGAGTTCTGGCCCACGATCGTGTTGGCCAGGGCCACCGTGCCGCCGCTGTTGTCAATGCCCGTGCCGCCCTTGGCCACCGTGCTGTCGGTCAGCGTGGCCGAGCCGCCCGAAAGGTAGACGCCCGTGCCGGCCGCGGCGACGGTGCTGTTGGTCAGAATTGCCGAACCGGCCGAGATATTGATGCCCGTGCCACCCGCGTTGACCGTGCTGTCGGTCAGCTTCAACGAACCGGCGGAGAGCTCGATGCCCGTCCCGTCGATCACCATGTTGAAGGCGTTGAGCGTGGCGATCGTGGTGTTGACGGCGCCGAGCGAACCGCCGGCGACTTGGAGGCCGTCGTCGACCACCGAATTCAGCAGAGTGGTGGCGCCGGCGCTATCGATTCCGGCGCCTTGGCCGCCGCCGTTGACGTTGACGGCGAAGGTGCCGCCGCTCACCGTCAGCGTCGAAGTCGCGTCGTTGTAGATGCCACCGCCGTTGCCGCTGGCGGAGTTCTGCTCGATTTGGGAGTTGGAGATGGTCGCGGCGCCGCCGTTTTCGTTGGCCAGCGCGCCGCCGTTACCGGACGCGACCGCGCTTTCGAGCGACGAGTTGGCGAGCGACAGCGTGCCGCCGTCGTTCAAGATGGCGCCGCCGTCGCCGCCCGTCGTGCCGTTGACGAGGGTCAGACCCGTGAGTGTGGCCGCGGCGCCGGCGTCGATCTGAAAGACGCGGCTGCTGTTGTTGGCGTCGATGGTCAGGCCCGCGGTCGGCGCGGTGATGGCGACGTTTGCCGCGCTCAGCTCCATTTGGCCGCCGGTGAGCGTGATGGTCTGGGCCGTGGCGAACACGGTCGGGTCGAACGTGATGCCGTTGACCGTCGAGTTGGCGTCGGCCAGCTCGACCGCCTCGCGCAGCGACAGGTGGCCGAAGCTGTAGTTGCCGTCGTTCTCGTCGCTGGTGGTCGAAACCACCACCGTGTGGTTGAACTCATAGGCGCCGATATCGACGTTGGGGCCGACGACGCGCGCGTAGCCGGGGCCGCGCTGGTCGGTGGCCAGGGCGTTGCCGGCGCCATCCACGGCCAGGGCGTTGTTGCCGGTGTCGATGGCCGGGCTGCCGACCAAGAGGGCCAGGGTCTGCGTGGGACCGCCGTTGTCGGCCAGCGGCCCGAGGTCGGGATTCACGCTCAGCAGGTTGTTGGCCCCGCTGATCGTGGCCCCCGCCGTGTTGCCGATCAGGCTGTGATTGGCGGTCACCGGCCCAACGATGTCCGTGCCGTTGCCGAACACGATCGTGTTGGCGAGCGTCAACGAGAGTCCGTGCTTGGCGGAGATGCCCACGTCGGAACTTGTGCCCGCGGCATCGTTGTTGTCGGCGACGGTGGAGTTGGTCAAGGCCACCGTGCCCAGGTTGTTCCAGATCGCGCCTGAGCCCTCCGCCAGGTTGTCGGCGACGGTGGAATTGAGCAGCGTCAGCGTGCCCGAATCGTTGTAGAGGGCGCTGACCGCGCCTTGGTTGTTCGAGAGCGTGCAATCGGTCAAGGTCAGCGTGCCCGCGTTGTAAATGCCGCCGGCGTTGTAGAGATCGGTGCTCGGAGAAAAGCCGCCGCTCACGGTCAACCCGGCCATCGAGACCGTCGCGCCCGCGTCGACCTCGAAGACGGTGCTCTGGCCCTTGCCGCTGACCGTCACGCCGCCTCCGGCACCGACGATGCTCAGGTCTTGGTTCAGCACCAGCGGGCCGTCGGTCAGATCGATCGTGCCCGTCAGCCCCGCGGCGAATTGGACCGTGTCGCCGCTGGCGGCGGCGGCGATTTCGCCGCGCAGCGAGCCGTCGCCGGCCGTGAAGCTGCTGGAGTCGTTGAGATTGGTGACCGCGAGCGTGGTGAGCAACTGCCGCTGTTCCAGTGGCTCGATTGACATGGACTTGCGGCGTTCGAGCCCCCGCGGGCCGGAAGCGAGGGTTCCGGGCGAGAACAAAAACGGCGAGCGGCGCGCTGTCTTGCGGCGGGCCTTCGGCTTGGAGGAGCGGTCGGGGAGGGAGAGCAGGTTGGGCAGCCAGCGAAGTGCGCACATGTCGTGAGGCGTCCTGTTGCAGGGGCGGGTGGGAGCGTCGCGGCCGCATTCCAAGTCAAACCGCGCGCGAACAGCAAAAAACGACAGCGGCCGCGGCGTCGCGCCGCGGCATATCGCCTGTTACCCTAGAGATCGTAGGGAGTGTGACACGAATTTTTTTTCAGGCGCCATCCCTCATCCCTCATCCTACGAAGGCAGCAGCTCGCCCAACTCCTCGCGCAAGCGATGCAGCACGCGCGATTTGGCCTTGCGGACCGCCGCTGGCGTAACGCCCAGGTCGGCGGCGATCAAGGCGGGCGATTGGCCCTCGACCGCCGCCCGCCAAAACGCCTCCCAGGTGCGTTGCTCGAACTCGCCTTGCACCAGCTCGAGCGCACGATGGTAAACCCCGCTCAGCTCTTCGGCGGTGTCGTCGGGCCATTCTTGCTCGGCCACCTGCTGCAACTGCAAGTGGGCCTCGGTGCCGCCCTGGGCCTGGGGGTCCTTGCCGCGGCGGCGAAAATGGTCGAGCAGCTTGTTGCGCGTGACGCCGCGCAGCCAGCCGCGAAAGGTGTCGCCCGGCCGGTCGCGGCGAAAACCCTCCAGGCCCGTGGCCACCGCCTGAAACACCTCTTGCTGGATGTCGTCGGCGTCCTGGCCCGTCACGCCGCGATGACCGCACCAGCGAGCGACCAGCGGGCCGTAGAGGTGTACCAGGCGTCGCCAGGCCTCCTCGTCGCCGTCGCGCACCCGCCCCAACAACGTCAAAGAGGTCTGTTTGTCCGGCGGATTCATGGAGTGCTTTCGGCCTTGCCAGGGCGAGTCTACTTCACGCGGTTGAGAATGACACCCGAGCCGCCGCTTCTGTAGGGAACGCCCTCCGTGGCGTTCCACGGCTTCGCCCGAGGAGAGTCCATTGGTAAGCCGCGGAACGCCACGGAGGGCGTTCCCTACAGAGACTTCGGGACCAAGGATCTTACTTCCGGGCGCGTGAAGTATAACGCACAAGATGTCACAGCCGCCGCGATTAGGTTAGTATGTTGTGAGTTTGTCGAAACGCAACCCCCGATCGCTTTTAGGTTCTGTTTTCTCCGTCAGCCACCCAACCCCCCTCCCATCGTCTGAGAGCGACCCGCCCCGTGCTTCGTAATTGTCCTCCCGAACCCGACCTGCTGGCTTTCCATTTGGGAACGCTGGCCGACCACGAAGTCGATCGCGTGGCTGAGCACCTGGAGACGTGTTCGGCCTGTGAAGCGGTCGTCCGACTGCTCGAAACCGAGGTCGACCCGTTGTTGGCCGCGCTGCGCCGACCGCACTCCGCGCCTTCAGACACTTTCGGTCTTGCCAGCGGGCGACGGCCTGAGCGGCCCGAAGCGGACGAGGCCGCGCCGGTCGGGCACGAATTGCCCGGCTATGAAATCCTGGGCGTGCTGGGCCGCGGTGGCATGGGCGTGGTATATCTGGCCCGGCAAATCGGCGTCAACCGGCTGGTGGCCCTCAAACGATTGCGCACGACCAATCCGAAAGAAGCGGCACGCGCCCGCGTCGAGGCCGAGGCGCTCGGCCGCCTGCAGCATCCTTATATCGTGCAGATCCACGAAGTGGTCGAGCACGAGGGGCGCGTCTACCTGGCGTTGGAGTACGTCGAGGGCGGCTCGCTGCAAGCCAGGCTGACCGGCAAGCCGCAGACGAGCGAGGCCGCCGCAAAGCTGATCGAGCTGGTGGCGCGGGGCGTCCACCACGCTCACCTCAACGGCATCGTCCACCGCGACCTGAAGCCGGCCAACATCTTGTTGGCGCGCGGCGCGCAGGAGTCGGAACTGTGCGCGACAAACCACGGCGCGCGAACGACGTCCTACGGTTTGCCCAAGATCGCCGACTTCGGCATCGCCAAATGGCTCGCCGACGACTCCGGCCACACCGAGCATGGCGACGTGCTGGGCACCGCCACCTACATGGCCCCCGAGCAGGCCGCCGGCAACTTGGACCAGATCGGGCCGGCCACCGACATCTACAGCGTCGGGGTCGTGCTCTACGAACTGCTTACGGGCCGCGTACCGCTGCAAGGGATCACCACGCTGGAAACGCTGGCCCTGGTGCGCGGCGAGGAACCCGTTTCGCCGCGCCGGCTGCAACCGCAGATTCCGCGCGATCTGGAAACGATTTGTCTCAAGTGCTTGGAGAAGGAACCGTCAGCCCGCTACTCCAGCGCGGCCGCGCTGGCCGACGATCTGGACCGCTTTTCGAACCACGTGCCGATTCATGCGCGGCCGATCACCTTCTGGGAACGTGGGTGGAAATGGGCCAAGCGACGGCCCGCCGTGGCGGCGTTGTCGCTGGCTTTGGTGCTGGTGGCGGTCGCCGCAGTGGCGGCGGTTACCCGGCAATGGCGGCTGGCCGAGGAGCAGGCGGCGAATGAGGTGGTTCTTCGCGGCACGGCCGAGCGGAACGAACGTAAAATCGAGCGCCTGTCCGCCAATATGATGCTCGATCGGGCCGCCGCGCTGTGCGAGGCGGGCGACATTCGTCGCGGCTTGCTGTGGATGGTCGAGGCGCTCGATGCCAGTTTGCACGCCGGCGACAGCGACCTGGCGCGCGTGGCCCGCCTGGACTTGGCGGGCTGGATGCCCTTTGTGGTGAGCGATCGCGCTCAGTGTTCGCCCGTCGCCGTCACCGCGGCGATGTTTGATCCGCGCGGCAACGTGCTGCTTACCGGCGGCCCCGATGGCCAGGCACGGCGATGGGACGCCCTCACCGGCCAACCCCTCGGTCGATCGCTGGAACACGCGGGGCCGATCCGGGCATGCTCCTACAGCGGCGATGGGAAAACCATCCTGATCGGCTGCGACAACGGGTCCGGGGGCGGAGAGGCGCGCGTTTGGCACGCTGCCACGGAGAAGCCGCTTTGTCGCGCATTGATGCATGCGCGGCCGGTGATTCAAGTTGCGTTTTGCGGCCATGACCAAACGTTTATAACGGTCACCGCCGACGAAACCCGGCTTTGGAGCAGCGATGGCCGGCCCATCGGCCAAGCGATGACGCACGATCCGCTGTACGTCGACGCTGCCGGCCGTCCGCGGCCGATGACGGCGTCCGTCAGTCCGGATGGTGCGTTGATTGCCACGGGAGGCAGCGATCTGATGGTGCGTCTTTGGAACGCCGCGACGGCCGAGCCGGTCGGCCGACCGTTGGAGGCCACGCACGCCGTCGTCGCGCTGGCCTTCAGTCCCGACAGTAAAGTCGTGCTCGCCGGCGCCGCCGACGGAGGCGTGCGGATGTGGGACGCCGGCACCGGCGAGCGCCGCGGCGAAAGCCTGAAAATGCGCGGTATTGTCAACGCCGTCGCCTTCAGTCCCGACGGCCAGATTGCCGCGGCGGCGGGCGCGGTGGGCGAACCGCACCTGCAACCGTCCGGCGAGGTGCAGCTTTGCCAGGTGGAAACCGGCCAGAACCTGGGAGCTGCCCTGGCCCACCCCCGTCCCGTGCGAGCGCTGGCCTTCAGCCCGGGCGGCCGGCTGTTGCTCACCGGTTGCGACGACGGACAGGCGCGCTTCTTTCTGACCGCCACGGCGTCGCTGCTGGGCCAACCACTGCACCACGAGGGCCCCGTCACCGCCGTGGGCTTTAGCGCCGACGGCGGCACGGCGGTAACGGCAATCGCCACGGGCGACAGCCCTGCCTGCGCCCGTCTGTGGCAGACCCCGCGCGAGCAACCGTTGGGCAGACCCTTGGTCTTGCCCGGTGAGCTCGACAACATCGCGTTCGCTCCCGACGGCGCCCTGCTTGCCGGCACTCGCGACGGCTCGTCAAGGCGATGGGAGTTGAACGGCGACGTAGCGCGCAGGGTGCCGGAGCGGCGCGCGGGGCCCCTTGCCGCCCCCGCCCCTGGCGGGCGCGGCCGGGCAAACGATTCAGACGCCGGCCCCAATTCCGTTGATTCGCCCGATGGCGGCTACATTCTGGAGGCGGATACCGACCAGCACGCGCGGCTCCACGATGCGGCCACAGGGAAGGCCTTTGGGCCGCCGATCGGCGGCAAGGATGTCTGCTGCATCGCCTTCAGCACCGACGACACGCGGCTGGCTGCCGGCAGTTCTGACGGCCGAATCGCTCTCTGGAACAGGTGGCCGCCGCTCAACGGAGATCCGGAGCGCGTGCGTTTGACCATTGAACTGCTGACGGGAATGGAGTTGATCGCGCACGAGTCGGCTCGCAAGCTATCGCAGACCGAACTGGAAGATCGCCGTCGCCGCCTGGACGAGTTAGGCGGTCCATGTGTCTTTTAGCGGCGCGAAACTTTTCCACTTCCGCGGGGTTGGATGGGGCGGGCTTCTCGGACATGATTGGCTTTTACCAGCCCGCTGGCTGAGCACGGGAGACGGAACATGCTTCGACGCACATGGGCTGTGGCGGTGATGGCCGCGGGGCTGACACAGGCTCGGATGGCGAACGCCGCCGAGCCGGGACCGGGACCGGTGCCGCCCTGGGCGCAGGCGCGCGATCCCGACGAGGTGCTGGTGTTCAAGTGGCCCCAGGGCGATCTCAAATTGCACATCTACCGTCCGCAGGACTGGAAAGCCGAAGATCGTCGGCCCGCGATCGTCTTTTGGTTCGGCGGCAAGGCACAGGATGCCGGAGTTCGCTGCGAGCTATGGACCGCCGAGGAGGGATGTTACTGAATCCCGAGCCAATAAGGCGCAAATCGATTGAGCCCTGATGCACGTAAACGACCGGCGGATCAATCGCCGTCAACGCGAGCGGATCGGACGGCTCGCGGAGCACCGTGAAATCGTAGTTGTGCCCGGGCACGGGCGCCGGCAGCGGCCCCGTCTTCGCGTCGTCAACAGTGATGCAGACTCGCGCCGTCTGACGTCCCAGCGGCGCGTCTTTGGGCAGGTTGAACATGATATAGCTGCGGTCTCCGGCAACCGCGGTCGGCGCAAACGCGGCCGAGTTGCCCACCGTAATCTTGAAGTCAGCGGCCGAGGCGGGGAAGTTCGTGCGGAAGATGCAGACCTGCGCGCCGCGCAGGGCCTCGGCCGGCTCCAACTTTGCCACGGTCGGAATCGTCTCCGCCGCGGGAGGCGATGTCTCTTGCGCCGTCAGCGCGACAACAAACGGCGGGCCAAAAAACAGCAGCCAGCCAAAGACGATGCCGCACCGCCGAGGGTTGAATCGGCAGCCACGGTCTGCGGGCGTCAAGCGTATCGATGTCGCGCGAAACATGGTTGACTGAACGCCGAGGGTGATTCACGGTACAAGACCAACCGCTTGTCCAGCCTAATCGCAGCGCCGGACGATTGCCACCCGCCTTAGCCGGCGGCGGATCCGCCAGCACCCGCACCGGCACCGGCCGGCGCGCCGGCCGGGCCGTTGAGCAAGGCCATATTTAGAACGTGAAGCAGGTTTTGTCCATTGGGGGTGCCCCAACCCGATGCCGCGTCGTAGCCGGGACCGGCGCTGTAACCGCCGACCTGCGAGGTGTTATTGTCGCCCGACTCGACGTCAGTGCAGCCGAGAGCGCCGACGGCCTGTGCGCCAAGCTTCTGATACAGGACCGGCGTTACATAACCGAGCCGCTTGCCAGGGCCGCGCTGGCCGTTGATGCGGGTGATGAGTGCCGCCACAAGGGGCGAGGCGGCGCTCGTCCCGCCGTTGGGCTGCGCGTGGCCGTCGACGACCAGCAAGTAGGGCGAAGCCGTCCAGTCAGCATTGGCCGATAAATCGGGGATGCAGCGGCCGAGGATTGCGCCTGGATTGACCGAAATGATGTTATCCAACCCCGCCTGCCAAGCCGGTCGCGGAAAGACAGCGCTGACGCCCCCGCCCGTGCTCCCGCCGTTATCGTTTCGCAAGCCATCTCCTTCTTTCCAGGCCACGTCGGGTGCCGATCCGTCATCGGCCAGGACCGTCGTGCCACCCACCGATAGTACATACGGGCTCGATCCCGGAAAATCGACGTGGGCATGTCCGTCCAGGTCGGCGTCGCTCGATCCGTCATCACCGGCGGCGAGGCAAACCGTGATCCCCAAGTGAGCCGCTTCCAAGAAACTTTCATTCACCTGCGTCATCGCCTGCTCAGTCCAGATGTCGGTGTCTTCCGGCGCGCCCCAACTGATCGACAGTACCCCAGGGTCGTTATGGCTATCCTGGATTGCGGCATCGAGGGCTGTGATCCATCCGATTTCCGTCCACTGGGCAAAATAGACGGCGATGTTCGCCTCGGGGCACACGCCGGCCACTACCTCGATATCGAGCATCACTTCGCCTTCGGCGCCATCCTTTGCCGACGTGGACGTTCCGTCTGTGCTAATGGCGGTCACCGTCGGGGGTGAGATGCCCGCCAGACTGCAGAACTTCTTCAGGTCGTCGGGAAAGTACCCGCCGCCGAATTCCAACAGTCCGACCGTTTGTCCGCTGCCGTCGCCCGAGGGATAGTTGTAGTGAGCGGCGAGCTGTAGTCCGTCGAGATGCGTTCTCAGCGAGGTGTTGTTAGAATTCTCGGCCAGGCCCGGAACCGCGCATTGCAGAGATTGCCAGATCCGCAACGACGCCTCCAACTCGAAACGTCTCGGCAGGCGCGATAAGAGCAACCAGGCCAGCGCTTTGCGAGTCTTCCGCGGCAGCCGCTGGAAGGCGTCGGCCATCGGGTGCCGCGCCAGCCTTCGCAAGAGCTCTAAAAACACGTAGCTGCCCCAGAGAAATTGCCAGATGGTGAGCCAGAACAGGCCGACGACCGCGAGCCACGTTAGCCACACAACGGTGTTGAACTGCGCCGATTCGTAGGCCGCCAGGGAGTGTGCCCAAGCGACGACCAGGAATAAGAAGGGGAAGATGATCAAAGTATGCCACGCCAAGACCCGCGACACGGAGGCAAAACCATGCCCGAGCACCGCTCGCCACGTGAAATCCTCGGCGTCGTTGCGGGACGGCCAGCCTCGGCCGCTTTCCAGGCAACCCACCAAGGGGCGGATAATCTGTGTCAAGCCGGCATAGTTGAGATCGCGAGGCTGTTGCGGCGCGCGCTCAAACGGATTCAACAATGGAAAGCGATCCGCAAAACTGCGACGCTGCAGATGGCCCCGGAACCACCAGGCGATCGCGATCGCCACAAAAAAGCAGGGAAGCGTGGGCGTCACGCGGTCGCCGAAGCGCGCCGATCGCTCCAAAAAAATCGCGGCGTCGGAAAGCGGCTTCGATGGATTGGAGACCAGATACAGCACGACCGCCTCAACGGCCGCCGCCGCGATGAACGACCACGATACGGTACGCATGACCACTGCGGGCACTCGGGCACAGTCTTGGCGGATTCGTGGCCGCCGCATGGCGAGGACGGTGCCAACGGCAACGGCTGCGAAAACCGCGCCCAGCGCGGCGTGCTCGGTTGCCAATACAGCCAAGATCACGGCCTGACGCCTCCAGTTATCAGTCCCGAAGCAGAATGACACTCTACCGCGGAGCCAAAGCGAAAGATGAACGAGCGTGGGCGAAGCAAGAGCAATCTCGGCCGCCAACAACGAGAGAAAATAGGGCACCGGCCACCAGTAGTGCCGAAACGCGTCGTCGCCGCCAGCCGTCGCTACGATGTGGCCGGCCAGATAGCGCAGGGAGCTTACCACGCAAAAGCCGCTGAATCCCGTCGCGATGAGGCCCAGCATGCCGCGCAAGCCATCTTCAATATCTGGGTCGCCGTAGGTCGCAGACGAATCGCGATAGGAGTGATGCGGCTTTTTCTCGCTCACAGCTCGTAGAACGTAGTGTCGGTCGTTTTCGCTGGCGTCTTGCGCGTTCCCTGGCGTGTCCCGGATAGTTTTGTCGTCGCCGTTCTTGGGCAGTTGCTGCTGTTCCAATGGTTGCCATTTCTCTCGCGGAACGACGGCGATGGGCCAAAATTCGCCGTTGCTGACGGCAGTCAACCATACTGGCGGCGCGACGTGATATCCGTCGCCGATGTCCTCGAATGGCGTGCGGTATTCGAGTGGCTCAAACGCAACTCGACTCGCCGGGCCGTTTGCCGCCCGAGGCTGGTCGTCGGAGCAGCGCGACGACTCGCTGCCGCCGGGTACAGGCAAGTCGCTTTGCGCCAAAAGCGCCAACGTGGCATTGTAAACGCCCTCAGAGGCTACGTTGGTGAAGGAGATTCTGCGCGATGCGCTGCGCGGATCGAGCGCAGTCCACTTCTGATTCTTGCTGATGAGAGGATAGGTCGTTGCGATTAGCGAACCTTCCAAGGCAGGCCCGACGTCGGGATGAGTAAAAATGGAATCCGCTCGAAACAGCACGAGTTGAACTTCGGGACAGTAGAACCGCACCTGCTCGGCCAGGAATAGCTGGTCGCGAACATCGGTGGCGATCAGACCAATGCAGCGAATCCCTCTGCGGGTCATCGACAGGAGAATGTGCGCGATGGATCGCTCCACGGAGGAAATCGTGGTTGGCGAAAAGGATGGCACGTGTTGCGGCGTCCCCCTTGTGTCTCCGAGTGAAAGATCGAGGTTCGATTTGGGTGCATTATCGACGTCGCGCCGCTTGCCGGTGAGCAGCCGCGAGTCTTTGTCGTACGCGCTTCGCATGGAGCTGATGTGCATCGGAAAAGGCACCTGAAGTACGTCGCCTTGGGGCGACGTTAAGGTTTGACTCGCCTTTTTCCCGGCGCCCTGCCGGGGCTTCGCTACCGGCAACAATAACTGTTCGCCAAAACTCGTGTCCGCCTCCGTGAGGAACGCAACCTGATGCGGTTCGATGCCGTGTTGCCACAAATGGTCCAGCAGCACTTCGCGGATGACCGAATCGGGAATAACCGTGGCATGAAACGTTACGCTGAGGCCGGGCCGATTGGCCGACAGTTCGCGGAATTCGAGGACCGATTTATTGGATATCGCGGATGCAGAGCCAGATACACACGAAATTGCGACGGGCGCTTCGGCGCTATCTCCTCCAGACCATTCCTTGAACCACTCGCCGATCGCCAGGCGAATCGACGAGGCAGCCCCAGAAAAGAACGGCGCCACGAGATGAAGCCGCAAGCTCGTCTTCGACAGTGGATCCGGCGGCGCGGACGGTTCGGGCCCAGCGGAGACCGGCGCTCGTGGAGTTGCCTGCCAAAAAGACAAAAAGTCGAGCGATCTTCTGAGTGCAACCTTATCGACGCCTGTGGTCGGGGTTTCACCAACGACGAAGACCGCTAAGACGTCGCTCGCATTTCCGGAGCAGCGAAAAAGAATCAGCCCGGGCGCATGGTCGGCTGTCTTGGTTAAGACGCCGGGGCTCACCCCAGGTCCATCGCGTGCGGGTGCCCACGGTAGCCAGTAGCGATCGAATACGTAACCTCGACGTTCGGCAGCACGCTGGAGTCCGTCGAGGGTGATGTCGCTAAAATAACCCAAGTTGGAATCAATCGGGTCGGGCACCGATAGGATCAAGAATCGAACGCGAATTCCGTGCTCGTCGGCTGCCGCACGAAGCGAACCGACTTCCGCAAGCGTCGGCGGACTGGGGCTAGGCGGGCTGATGCCAGCCGCGCGGCTCACCGCCGCCGCTAACGCATCGAAGAAGCCAGGAGAGCTGGGGTTGAATTCGGCGCTGTAAAACTCCTCGATCAAACGTTCCGGATCTTTGCCGCGAATCGATGCTAGGGCAGTGTGGGCGTCGATGCCCCCGGTGGTTTGCTCCCGCACGGGGGCGGCGCCGCAACCGTTTGCGGTAGTAAGCGGACGAGTATCCGGTCCAAGGCGCATAGCAAAGGCAGCAACCAGTCCTAACAGAAATGCTTGACCGATGGTTCGATTCATAGACAAAAACCGGTGGGTTCGCCGACACGGCTAGAACTCGATACGCGACGATCCCTCCTGGACGGTTGACAGTGCAGACGGCGGTAATTTGGCAGAGGTGGACTCGACGTTCAATCGACTTTCTCTCGATCTTCTCGCGAAGTCGCGGGTTTATTCCATTAGTCGGGCCCTGCCTCAGGGGCTAAATCTGGCCTGGAAATCGAGCCTGAAGGGCTTGCACAAAATGTCCGGCGAGTTGCTTGAAGCCGTCGGGATAAGGATGTAACTCGTTCGCCCAGTCGCCGGGCTTAAGCGTGCCTTGTGTGTTGACGAGAATGAAGTTGTTGGCGGCGTTGCCCGCCAAGCCGAGAAGCATCGTGTTGAAGGTGGCTAGTGCTTGCCGAACAATCGACGTGCCTTGCGCGAGGTTCCAGCCACAATAGTCGAGCGACGGTTTGAGCCAAGGGCCGGCACAAGCCGGGTGCGAGCCGTTGGGAATCGCAAAGTCGTAGCTGTGAGCGAAGGGCCTGAATGATCCGCTCCTGCTTCGGCAGCGACATTTCTTCGGTGGTGGCGTCGCCAACGTGCGAGACGTGGAGGATCACCGGGCTTGTGTTGCCCATCAGCGCGAGCTGGGCGACGATGTCGGTGCTGTGGACCGAGACGTCGTTGCCGGCCAGGGGGTAGTCGAATCACGAGTCGCCGTGGGCCAGCATGACCAACGGCTCGGCGGGCACGGGCGCGCCGGCCAGCGCTGCCGCGGCGATCACTTGCGTGCTCGATTTCAGACGTGCGATGGTCCGCTGATGCGCGGCCGTCCGCTCGGCGATTTCATCGTCGATCGCGTCTCGCAACTGCTGCCGTAGTGCAATGCTTTCACGCATGACTTCCCCGCTTCATCGCCCGGTCATTTCACGAGCGATGGCGGTACTTTGGCACAGGCTGACTCGATCTTCAATCGACGTTCTCTCGATCTTCACTCGATTTTCTACGATCGAACTGGCGGGCCTAAAACGCCATCATTTCCCAGAGATACTTGTCGATGTACGTCGCGGAAATTTGGCCGTAGCCGATTTCGGGGGAGAAATAGCCGGGAGAAGGCGCCTGGGTGGCCCAAACGCTGCCCCAACTGTTGCGGAGGATGAACCAGCCGCCCACGGGTTCGGATGGGTCGGGTTCAAACCGAGTCACGCAAATTGCATGGCCGCCCGCCACCACCGACGTCGGTAGAGGGTCGATCACTCGGCCGTAGAGTGCGCCGATCGCCGTATTCCAGTTCGTGGCCAATGGGTTCAGCGCGTCGCGGAAAACGGGTACGGAAATGGCGACCGGGCGCTGCCCGCTCTGCAGAGCGCTCAGCACGGCGGCAGCACCGCCCGACGACTGATACAGCCCCGGGGTGAGAAGCCGACCGCCCGCGTCGGCCTGCGCAGCCGCGGAAGGATCGGCCGCGGACTGTTGGCCTATATTGCCCGGAATTGGAGTGCCGTTGTAATTCCAAAGCGCTTCGGGGCAGATACCGACGGTCGCCAAAGCGGCGCGTGCATATTAGAGGGGTCAAGGGACATTGGCGTGCTCCGCAGTTGGCTAATTTAACGGACTGTCTTCTTGCTTGAACTGCCGAAACGAATTAGAATTTGCTTTGAAATGCCTCACCTGACCCTAAGACCTCTGTCTTTAAGACCTCTGGCGACCGCCACGACGCGGCCGGGCGATTTTGGCATTCGGCTGACCGGTGACGGGCTGCTTGCGCCCCGGAATATCCTGATTGAGCTAGAAAAGCTGGGTATCCGCGACGGCGTCCAGTTGGTGTCGTTCGCGAACGCATTTCCGTCGTCATTGGCGTCGGTGTTCGGATGGTCGGTTGATGAGGTCATCGGCGCTCGTGAAGCGCTGTTGAATGACTTGCGGGGATTGCTGCCTGACGAAGTTTTGAATCCGCCTCCCGCTCCTCTACGTGCCTTCGGTGCGATGCCGCCGGTTGCGGCCGACGAATCAGAGCCGAGTTGAGTATCTCGGGGATCGATCTTCAATCGACGTTTTATCGATCTTCTTGGCGCTCGCGGCGACCATTGCGGCGGGCCGGCCGTTTGGGTTTGCCGTTGTGCGACGGGTGACGAGTCGCCTTTTTCTGCCGCCACTCCCAGCGGACCGCACCGCCATCAGCGTGAAAGTCGATGTGCGTCTGCCGCTGGTTAAGCTTGTAAACCGCGTCGGCCAGGTGCGACGGCTCGTTGCCGTCGGGCAGACCATTCAGCGGCTTCGCCACGCGGTCTTCGGGTTTCGGGGTCCATCACGCGGGCTGGCGTTCGCCGTGGGTCGGAACTAGACTTGATCTCCGTTGTGGCAACTGGGTTCGTAACGATGGGACGCCGATGATGACGCGCACTTTATTGACGCTGGCCTGTTTCAGCCTGGCAATCGACACCGTATCCGCCGCGGACTGGCAGCCGGCCAAAGGGCCGCTCAAGACCCGCTGGGCCGACGACGTGTCGCCCGACAGGCCCCTGCCCGAATATCCGCGGCCCCAGTTGGTGCGGACCGATTGGCAGAACCTCAATGGTCTGTGGCAGTACGCCGTCCAGCCGAAAGCCGCCGAAAAGCCCGCACAGTACGAGGGGCAAATCCTCGTGCCTTTTCCCGTCGAGTCGGCGCTGTCGGGCGTGATGAAACGCGTGGGGCAGGACCAGCGGCTCTGGTATCGACGCACGTTCTCGCGCGACGATTCTTGGGCGGGCCGCCGCTTGCTGCTGCACTTCGGCGCGGTCGATTGGGAAACCAAAGTCTGGGTCAACGGCCGACCGGTCGGCGAGCATCGCGGCGGATACGATCCCTTCACCTTCGACATCACCGATGCCCTCCGCGAGCGCGGCGAGCAGGAAATCGTCGTCTCCGTGTGGGATCCGACCGACGCCGGACCGCAGCCCCGCGGCAAACAGGTCAACAAGCCCGGCGGCATTTACTATACGCCCACCAGCGGCATCTGGCAGACGGTCTGGTTGGAACCCGTGCCCAAGGGCCACATCGAGTCGCTGAAGATCGTGCCCGACGTCGATCGGCACGCCGTGCGGGTCACCGTGCGATGTGCCGGCCAAACGGGCGACGACCGCGTGACCGTGAGCGTAGCGGGAGCCAGTGCGGGAGAAAAGACTGCGCCGGTCAAGGCCGTTTCGGCGAACGGCCGGCCCGGCGAAGAGCTATTAGTCGAGTTGGCCGACGCGCGTCTCTGGTCGCCCCGCGAACCGTGGTTGTATGACCTTTCGGTGACGCTCGGATCGGGCGACCAACCCGGCGACCGCGTGACGAGCTATTTCGGCATGCGCAAAGTTTCGCTGGGGCCGGACGAGAACGGCGTGACTCGCATCCAGTTGAACGACCATCCGCTGTTCATGTTTGGCCCGCTCGACCAGGGCTTTTGGCCCGACGGGCTTTACACGGCTCCGACCGACGAGGCTCTGCGTTACGACGTGGAGCTGACGCGTGAGATCGGCTGTAACATGTGCCGCAAGCACGTCAAGGTCGAGCCTGCCCGCTGGTATTATTGGTGCGACAAGCTGGGACTGCTGGTTTGGCAAGACATGCCCAGCGGCGACAAGTCGGTGGGGCCGGGCAAAGGCGAGATCGAGCGGTCGGCGGAGTCGGCGGCGATTTACGAGCACGAGCTGCGGGCCATGATCGACAATCTGCACAACGCGCCCAGCGTGGTGATGTGGGTGGTGTTCAATGAGGGCTGGGGCCAGTTCGATACGGTCCGCGTCACCGAATGGACGAAGCAACACGACCCGTCGCGGCTGGTGAATTGCGCCAGCGGCTGGAACGACTTTCCGGTCGGCGACGTACACGACATCCACAACTACCCGGCCCCCAACTCGCCCGAACCCGAACCGAAGCGAGCGGCCGTGCTGGGCGAATACGGCGGGCTAGGGCTGCCGCTGAAAGGCCACACCTGGCTGGGAGAGAAGAACTGGGGATATCGCAACTACGGCGACCGCACCGCGCTGGCCGATGCCTATTTCGGGCTGCTGTTTGGTTTGCGGCAGTTGACTTCGTCGCCGGGACTTTCGGCCGCCGTCTACACGCAAACCACCGACGTCGAGACCGAGGTGAACGGGCTGTTGACGTACGATCGCGAGTTCTTGAAGATTCCGGCCGAGCGGTTGGCCGCCGCGCATCGACGGCTCTACCTGCCGCCGCCGCGGCTGCTGGCGGTGGTTCCGACCTCGGAAGAAACCGCCACCGACTGGCGGTATACCACCACCAGGCCCGCCGACGGTTGGCGGCAAAAGAAGTTCGACGATTCATCGTGGCCGCTGGCGCCGGCCGGCTTCGGCACCAAGAGCACGCCGGGGTCGGTGGTGCGTACCGAGTGGAACACGCCCGATATTTGGCTGCGGCGGACGTTCGACGTGCCGGACAGCGCCGTCGGCGAAGGGCTGTTCAGCGATCCGCACTTGATGGTCCACCACGACGAAGACGCCGAGATTTACATCAACGGCGTGCTGGCGGCGACACTGCCCGGCTTCACGGTCGGGTATGGCGCCTTCCCCATGCGGCAAGAGGCCCGCGCCGCCATGCGGGCCGGCTCGAACGTGCTGGCCGTGCATTGCAAGCAAACCGGCGGCGGCCAGTACATTGACGTCGGGCTGGTGGACGTGATGGAAACGCCGGGCGAAGAAGGGATTCGCGCCGGAAAGTAAGTAAACTTCATGCGGCCGAGAATGAGACATTTGCCGCGCGAATAAAAGCGGTGGCTGGGGCAGAGCTTGGCCAGATAGCGGCTGGCGTCCTTCAATCGCGTGACGGTCAAGCGATGCCCCGGTAGTGCCACCACCGGGCATCCGCTGGCCGGTGGCGCGTATTGGTCGTTGCCGGGTCGTTCCCGGCCAGCTTCTGCCGCAGCCATCGCCAAGGCGTCATTCTCGGCCGCGCGACGAAGAATACGGTCCGCGCAAAAAAAACGCCCGGAGCATTTCCGGGCGCCTGGCGCCGATCGCAACTCGACGTGGGTTTACTTCTTCGTGACTTCGAAGCCCTTCGCGAAAGCCTTGTCGCCGAAGACCTTCTCGAGTTTTTCATCGCCGCTCGCCTTTTCAACCGCGCCCTTGCAGTTGTTGCAGCAGAAGCAGACCGCGACGCCGTCGACCTTGATGGCGGTCGCCGTGTTCAGGTCCTTGCCGCTGAGCGGGCACTTCACTTCCTTGGCCTGGCCGGTGGCCACAAGCTGCATGTTCGCCTTGGTGGCAAACTTGGCCGTGTCCTTGGCGAACGCCTTGGGGCAGTTGTTGCAGCAGAAATAAACGGCGGCGCCCTTATAGGCGACGCCGGTGTCCTCCTTGCACTCCTTGCCCGACACCGGGCACTTGGCCTTCTCCAAGCTCACCTTCTCCGCCGCGTAGAGCGAGGCGGTCAAAAGGGCCGCAATGGCCAAAGCAGTCACAGCACGCATCTTCATCGAAATTCTCCTTTGCCGCGGATTCGCGAAACAAGTAAGCACAATACCGCATCGGTATATGTCCTACAGATTATCGAGTCGGCAAGGCTTTGTCATCCCATAATTTTCGGTTTATGCAACGATGCCTTAAAACGGCCATCCGCCCGGAAATCTCGTGACATAACATACTGTCGCCACACGACTTACGCATGTTAATCGAGGTCGAAAAAAGCCTCTGTATCGCGGATCGCTCAAAAAAAATTATGAGATTTCGGGCCGCGGCTGGTCCGATGGCGGCGAAAGACCGCCCGTCTTCGCCTCTTTATCCGCAATAGGCAGTTGCTCCCACCGCGGCAAACTGGTCTGACCAGCGTCCATCAAGGCGTCCGCCGCCGGAGCTGGGGCGGCTCCCTCAAACATCCGTCGCGCCAAGGCCCGATAGCGGCTTCGCTGTCCGGTGGCCACCCAGAACAAGAATGCGTTGCAGCCGAGAGATGCGAACAGTCCAACTTGCATCAGCGACGGCTTGAGCGGGGGGGCGACCGGCAGGCCCGGTTTGTGGTCCGAGGGAGAATCCTCTTTCTTCGCCTGCGCATGAACCTCGGTGTCGGTCGGGGTCTTGCTGTTCGAAGCCGGCTTTTGCGGCTCAGTGCGTTCGACATGGGGCGCCGCCGTGGCCGCCTCGCGATGTTCCGCCTCGTTCGGCGACGAATCGTCAGCGCCGCTGGATTTGCTGTGATAGCCCGCTACGCGGCTGTTGAGCGGCTCGGCATCTGCCGCGATGCGTCGGGGTTCATGGCCGGCGACACGCGGGTCTTCCAATGTGAGAGCCGGTCGAAGCACGGGACCGGGCAACTGCGAGAGATCAATGTCGTTGGTCTCCGCCCCGGCATCGTCGTCGGCTGGGGATTCGCTCACCGGTCCGCCCGCCGGCACAACGGCCGATTCGGGCGGCGGCTCGCCGTGGTGCGGAAGCCGGGCCGTGCCGACCGTGATGCGATAACTGCGGACCTGGCGCACCGAGCCGGGCAGATCGCTGAAGATATCGTGCCCCGATTTCAAAGCGTCGAGCATTTGGGGTTCGATCTGAATGATGTATTCAATGCCGCCGCCGGCCACCGGTTGCCAACCATAATCGACGCCCAGGGCCGCGGCCGACAGACAGACCAGAATGCCGGTCATGGTTCAAATCTCCAGCGTTTGCGGATCAATATGACAATCCCCAATATAGCGACTGGGTAAACCCAAAAACGCGCCTGATCGGCCCGTTTGCGTCAGGCAACGGAATTCTTGCCGGCCCAGGTGCAATGCCGTTATCGGGCTGCTAGCATAATAGGGGTGAAAAAACGCCACACTAGGACGCAAACGAAAAGCGGTGCGGTACGATGAGCATCACCGGCCAGTTGAGGGGGCGCCGTCTTTCTTACGCTACGAGCGTCTCCCTGACCGGGTTCTTGCTGCTCGGCCTCTGCGTGACGCATTTCGCGCAGCGCGATCATGCCGCGCCCGCCGGTATCGCCGCCCCGGCCCAGGCGGCCGCGACGGAACCGAACGCCGGCGCCTCTGTGGCGGTTGTCGAGGTGGCGGAATCGTCGGCGTCCGAGGCCCGCCAATCGTCTTCGCAGCCCGAATTCGACGCCAATACGGTGGTCCATGAATCGCCCGAAAGCGGCCTCGCGCACGACGGCGCGGACCGCAGCGCTGTCGCCGCGGCCGGCGAAAGCGTAACTCCCGTGTCGCCGGTCGGAAAAACCGTTGGCCAAGCGTCACCGTGGCGACTTGCGGCGGCGCCTCTGCCGGCGACCGCCACGGGCCGACCGCGGACGCGCGACGACAACGGCGTGGTGTTTGCCGGCCAGTCCGACCAAATCGCCAAGGTCAAGTCGCAGATGGCCGCCCTGCTGGCGCAGATGGCATGGACCGCCAACCAGGTACTGGTGCGTGAATCGCCCGGCGGCGAGCGAATCGCTTATGTGCTCAACAGCCCGCCCGGCGACACGAACACGTTCGTGCTTTCGCGGCAGCCGCAGCTTGGCATCGGGCCGGAGATGATTACCTATACCAGCCGGCTCGGCCAGAAGAAGACGCTGGCTTTGGTCTCGCAAAAGGAAATCCTGGCCACGATGCTGCAAGCCGGCCGGGCCTTTCTGTTCAGCGGCCCCAATTGCCTGGTCGAGGCGCTCAAGGAGCAAATTGCTCTGCGGCAGAACGTCGTGTATTGGGGACTGCGGGCCGACTGGGTGTTCCCCGAAGACAAACTATATCGTTACAACACGGGCGACTATTGGCAGGTAATGCAGGGCGACGACTGGACGCTCAAGCCCGGCATCAAGGCGGCACCGGCGATCGGTGACGCCTTTGTGGGCAAGTTTTTTTATCAGATCGGCTGCACCAGTGCCTGCCGCTTTATCTTCACGCACGGCATTTTCGATTTCTACCAGGCCGTCCGCCCGAATCCCGCCGTGCTGGCGAGGCTGAGCCAATTGCTTGACCCTGAGCGGCCGTTCGTCGGAATTGCCCCCACGGTCGACCGCAATCGCGTGGTGGTGAAAGAAGGGCGGCTGATGGAGCGGCATACCGACGTTCCCTGGAACCACTGGGTGCCCGGCGACTGGGGCTGGATCAAGAACCCCGACGACAAGTCGGCCGAGGAGCTGGGGAGCGAAGGCTGCAACATCATCTATGCGGGCGGCGGCTTCTTCGTGAACTACTATCCTGAGCGGCCTCCCAAAACGCTCGACCAGGCCATCAAGCGGGTCTACGGCTGGCGTTTTGGTCTGGAGGAGTCGGAGTTGGATTTATCTGCCGACTTGATGCAGCAGCTTCGCCAGGACCCGCGGTCCGGCGGCATGCTTCGCGACGTGCGCGACTACCCGAAGCGATTCGGCGTCGTGGGGCCGGCGCCGCCGGGGGCGTAGCCATAAATGCTGTCGGGGCAGCGACACTTTTGTGCTATACTGGCCCGCCGTAGGGCACGCTTTCAGCCTGACATGTGTTGCCACGGAGTTCATCATGGCTTTCGTCATTCGCGCCGGCATCATTTGGCTGCTCCTACTGTTCACGGCGTCATCGGCCCACGCGCAAACGGTCGCCCGTTGCGGACAAGGCTTCTTGGAAGAGATCGATGGCTACCGCGTGCTGCACGTCAAAGGCCCGGCCTACGAGATGGGCTATCAGCATGGCGCGCTGCTGAAGGACCATATTCAGGGCAATATCGACTATCTCTTCAATGTCAAAGCCAAGCAGAAGCCGCTGGCGTTTTTGGGCGTCGAACTCGACCCCAAGCAGTTGATCTCGATGATCGTCGCGATTCAGCGGCGCTATATGCCCGAACGGTTTCTCGAAGAGCTGCGGGGCGTGGCCGACGGCGCCGAGTGCCCGTTGGAAGACGTGCTGGTGGCGAACTTCATTCCGGAACTGTTCCATTGCAGCGGCTTCGCGGTGATGAACGGCGCGACGAAGGACGGCACGCTTTATCACGGCCGCGTGCTCGACTACTCCATCGATTGGCAGCTTCAGGAGCACGCCGTGCTGGTCGTGGCCCAGCCCGAAGGCCGCGTGCCGTTCGTGAACGTGACGTATGCCGGCTTCATCGGCTCGGTGACGGGCATGAACGCCGAGCACGTTTCGGTCGGCGAGATGGGCGGCGGGGGACGCGGGCATTGGGGCGGCACGCCGATGGCCTTCCTGGTGCGCCGCGTGCTCGAAGAGGCCAAGACGCTCGACGAAGCGGTGGCCGTCTTTCGCGACAGCCAGCGGACGTGCGAGTATTACTATGTGGTGGCCGACGGCGACGACAATTCGGCGGTCGGCCTGGCGGCGAGTTGGAACACTTTCGAGGTGGTGCGGCCGGGCGAAGCCCATCCGCGGCTGCCGGAGCCGACGCCCGACACGGTGCTCCTTTCGGCGGGCGACCGCTACAAGGAGCTTGCCCGGCGGGTGCGCGAGCAAGCGGGCAGGCTCGACGCCCCAAGCGCGCTACGCCTGATGGATTGCCCGGTGGCCATGAAGTCGAACCTGCACAACGTGCTGTTCGAGCCGCGTTCGACGAAGCTCTGGGTGGCCAACGCATCGCCCGACGGCCAACCGGCGGCCACGCAGCGGTACTATGCCTTTCAGCTCAGCGAGCTGCTCCAGCGAGAGCCGGATCCTGCCGCGCGCCGGATCGCGGAGAGAGATGAGCGATGAGGGCAATCCGATTCAAGCGCCGCTGGTCGCCGTCGGCGAAAAGTTTGGGTGTCTTGCTTTCGCCTCGCCGGCCAGGCGTTCGAGCTGCCGCGTGCCGCTCGCCTGGTACAGCAAAACCGTACTCACGATGCCGGCTTCGTCACCACCTCCAGAATCTTCTGCTCGCGTGCCTCGAGCAGTCCGCCCTGCCAACTCAGGACCCATCGGCAAAAGAACGCTACCGCTACGCATTCGGCCACCGCCAGCGGCAGGAAGAGCGGCGCTGCGTGCGTCCAGCCAAGCTGTTCGTAGAGGGTTTCGATTCCCAGCGGTAAAAAGGTCGGCAACTGAGTCAGCGGAAAGAAGATCATGACCGCCATGAATTGCACCAGGACCGTTAACGCTTTGGGACTGGCGGGCTTCAGCGAGCCGGCGGCAAGGTAAATCGGCGTGAAAATCGAAAGCATGTTCATCAAGACGCAGAACAACAGATACATCGAGAGGAACTGCGGCGGCATCGCCGCCAGATGATCCAACCGCAACGGGCAAACCGCCTCCAACGCCGCCACCATAAAAGCCGTCATCCCGGCCGCCAGCGGGAAAAAAGCCAGGTTCTTGCCCAGCAGGATGTCGCGGCGAGAGGCCGCGCAGAGCACAAACACCCGAAAGCCCTCGCGATCGAAACCGAACTGGTTGGCCATAAGCTGCATCATGCCGAACAGCACCACGATCATGGCCCCAATCGCCATCAGCGGCCGAAGCTCCGCCGGCAACGCATTCGGCTGCCTTAGCACCACGCCCCCCAGCACCACGCTCATGATGATGGGCGTCAACAACATCATTTTCGCTTCGGGCGACCGCAACAGCGAGCGAAAGCCGGCCAGCGCGATGGCCGACACCGGCTCTGACACGCCCGGCAAGCGCAGCTCCAAAAGCTGCGGGCCCGTCGTCCGTGCGACCGCCGGCGCGGGGGCGGGCGATGCGGCCACGGGCACCGGCTTGCCCTTCCGCGCGGTGAACTGGCCTTGGTAAAGCCGTAGCGTTGTGCGGTAAGACCGCCACAGGCTGCCGGCGCCGATCGCCGTCAAACCTATCAGCGCCAGCAGCGGCACCCACAGGTTCCCTTCGGCCGCCTGCATGACACCCAGCGGCAGCCAGCCAATCGGCAGCACCCAATTCGATAGCGCGACTGCCCGCTGCCATTGTTGGGCGGTGGCGGCCATCGCCTCTTGGTTTTCGCGCTGATGTTTCTCCATGATCTCCTGCTGACGGCGGAGATACTCCTGGGCCTCGCCTGGTTTCTTTTCGAATTCACGCTGCAACGATTCCAGTTCCCGGACATGTGCGAGGGAGCGGTCTGCCTGCTTCTGCCAGGGCGCAAACAGGTTCAGCACGTTGGGCAACTGGGCGATCAGCACGAACACGGCGGTGGCGCCCACAATCACGGTGCGGCGACGGCGCGGGTTGGTCATCAGCGAAGCCAGCCATCCCTGAAACTGATAGCTCAGCGCCGTGACCATCAACAGCAACGCCGCGGCCAACGGCCACGCCACCAGCAGCAACAGGCCCTGCGAAAAAACCAGGCCCAAGGCGAACCCGAAGAGGATGGGCACGAACAGGATTGTGGTCAGCGAGACCAGCGAACTGAGATAGTTGATGATAAACGCGCCCTCCAGCGAGACCGGCAAGTGCAAGAACTTAGAGAGCGCCAGCGACTCCGTGCGCTGCAACTCGGTGAGCAGTCCAATTGCCCAGACGAAAACGAAGCCCAGTGCCAGCACGTCCCAGGCGTAAAGCAGGTTGATCGGCGCAACCTCGGCAAACGCATACCTGCCGAGCAGGCAGGAGCCGACGAACAAAGGCAGCGACGCGATGAGGGCGAACGCGACGAAGATGGCCGTGATCAAGAAGTTGATCCGGCCGCCGCGGCGCCAGCCATTGGCCAACAACCGCCAACGGAGCCAAACGAAGGCCCGCAGATGCTGCCAGTTCACGAGACGGCCCCCTGCAGCCAATCGAGCTTATGCGCCGCCTCGGGGTGCGCTCCCGCCTGTTCCAGAAAGCGGTCTTCCAGCGAACCGCCGCGGCGGATTGCGTCCAGCGAGTTCTGCTCGACCAGCCGGCCCTTGACGATGATGCCCAGGTGCGTGCAGAGGCGCTCGACGATCTCCAGCACGTGCGAAGTGAGAAAGACCGTCGACCCGCGGGCCACAAAGCCGGCCAGCAGATCGCGAATGACGCGCGACGTGACGGCATCGACGCCTTCGAACGGTTCGTCGAGAAAGAGCAGATCGGGATTGGGCAGCAGTGCGGCGGCCATCGCCAGCTTTTTCTTCATGCCGTGCGAGTATTCGAGCGTGAGCTTCTTGCGTTCGTCGGCGAGTCCCAACAACCCCAGCAGCTCGTCCGAGCGGCTGTGGATGGTATCGCGCGGCATGAGGTGGATGCGGCCCACGAAGGTCAGATACTCGCGGGCGGTGAGGTTGTCGAACAGCGCCAGGTCTTCGGGGATGACACCCACGCGGCGCTTGGCCTCGAGCGACTGGCGGCGGTCGAGCATGTTGCGGTCGAGCACGCTGATCTGCCCGGCGGAGGGCGCGAGCAGTCCCGTGAGCATTTTGATGGTGGTCGACTTGCCGGCCCCGTTGGGTCCCAGGAAGCCGTAAAACGTGCCGCGTTCGACCGCCAGGTCGATTCGATCGACGGCGCAGAAGTCGTTGAAGAACCTGCTGAGCTGGTGTGTCTCAATTGCCAGGCAGTTGGACATGGGCGGCTCCGGCGTTCGCGTTGGGAAACCGACACTACGTTAACATAGCGCGGGGCCCGACGCCACCGCGGCGCAAAGATCGGGCCGCTTGCCGGTCCGCACGGCGGATCATATTATTCTTGCTGCGGTTCGCCTGACACGATCCTCACCCTATGAGCGTCCTACGAAAAGTATTCGGTCCCTCAATCGACGAACTCTTGCGGCGGCTTCCGAGGCACAATTCCTGTGGACGTGTTGCACATGGAAATTCCGGGCCTGATCCTGGACATCGAGCGGCTGATTCCGCTTTACAACCTCTTCGGCGAAGTCCTGGACCAATTGTGCCACATTGGCACGGCGCACGAACATAATCCAAGAATCACTTTGTGACGCGATTGGAAACTGCCGGCCCTAGCTCCAGACGCTCCCCTACTTCAGACGCTTTCGGTTAAGGAACATGCCGGCCGGTCGTCGCCCGAAATGGCGAAGCTCGCCACCTTTTGATTATAGTGATCGAACAGCCGTGCTACGGTTCGCCCTCTTCCGGCATGTCTTGCCGCTTCGCTCGCGGCCCCGCGCGATCGGCGAAGTCCACCGCCGCGAACGCCAAGGCGCACAGCACACATGTGGCGACGCCGGTGGCGAACAGCATGCCGACGCCGGCCAGGCGTTCGAGTTGCCGCGTGCTGAAGAGCGGCGTCTCGACCAGAAACACGACCACGGCCGCAATGGCCGCCAGCGCGCATATCGCCGCACCCAATATGAAAATGCCGAACAGGCCGCTTTTCATGAAATCGTGCATGCTTTGTCTCGCTCACTGATCGACGCGACGATACTCGCCGTAGTTGAGCAAGGCAAGGCCACTGAGGAACTGGTCGAAGGGGTTGAGCGGTCCGGGCGGCCCCACGCCGATGCCGATCGAGTTGATCGTCAGCCGCCGCGTCTGGTTCAGTGCGGTGAGCACGGCGACGATCTGCGCGGGGTTGTCGATCTTGCCGCCGGCCGGCTGACCGTCTGTAAGAAAATAGATCGACTCGGTGTCGAAGGCAAAAGCGGCTTCCAGCGCGTTATAGGAGGCCGTCTGCGGACCAAGGCCGCGCGACAGCACCCAGGCGATCGCGGCGGCCTTGTTTTCGGGCGTCGAAGGCATCAGTTGGGCCGACCAGGGAAGCACCACGATGTCGAAGGAGAGCACGTTGAAATGCGTTCCTTCGGGCAGGCTGAGGATGGCGCTCGAAAGCTCGCGCTTGGCGGCCTCGATCCGCCCGCCCGCCATGCTGGCCGAGGTGTCGATCACAAACAGCAGCCGCGCCGCGTAGATCGGCAGCCCGTAATAGGTCGATTTCGACGGCATAGCCTGGGCCATGCTGTAAGTTTGCCCGGCGTCCTTGGGCGTCCCGCGTTGCTGGGCCTGCCACCACGTCATCCAGGCGCGGGGATCGACTCCGAACTTCCGGCCGCTGACGGAGGTCAGGTGCCGCACGATGTCGACGCGCACCTCGCCGGTGGCGGTCGCCAGGAGGTTGACGAGGGCTTCGGTCGACTTGAGCACCGTAATGCGGGTCAGCGATTGCACCACCGCGCGGCGGACGGCGAACAGGTTGTTGTACGCACGCCGCTTGGCAATCTTCACCAGCGTGGCCACGCTGGTTTCGTCGTTCAGCAGGCCGAGCTGGTCGATCAACGTGAGCGCGATGGCCGCACCGGCATGGGCGCGCTCGATGGTCTGGTCGAACAACTCCAGGGCGCGACGCTCGACGTCGGCGTCGCTCGACGCCATCACGGCCGCCAACGCGCCGCAAAGCGTTTCGCGCGGCTCCGAGCGTTTGACTTCTTTGGCCACGGTGTCGAGCAGATAATCGGCGACGGGACCGGGGCCGTTCAGTTCCAACAGGGTCTTATACGTTGTTTCCCGCACGTCGTCATAGGCGCTGGTGAGGCCGTGCTGGACGAGGAACCGGGCGGTTTCGGCGGCCGGAAAGGCCGCCAACTCACGGACGGCCGCCACGCGGATGTTCGGCTTGCGGCTTTTCATTTTTTGCAGCACGGCGCGCTGCATTTCGCGTGAAGGCCCGGCGGGGGCCGCTTGTTTGTCGCCGTCCGAAGTGGGCGTGGTTTGGCTGGCCGAAGGTGGATTCGCGGCCGGTTCTGCCAGTGCCGTGCTTGCCGTAACGGCTGCGAAGAAGCCGGCGATGTGCAGCAATCTCATGGGGGCCTCTCAAGCTGGATGACACCGGTCGATTATAGTCGAAGCTGCCCGCGGGATCTTGCATCTGGTCCTGGAAAACGCTTCAATGACGGCGCTCGCCCAACAACATTAAGGAACCCCGCCATGAAATGCTGCCGGTTTGCATCGTGGATCTTGGCGTTGTCGGCCGCCGCGGCCGTGCTGGTCTTTCTGGCCGCGCCCCCAAGGCCGGGATCGGGTCACGAAGAAGACGAAAAAGAAACCGAGCCGGGTCCGGCGATCGAGTTGCCCGAACGGCCTATCGAGCTGATCATCGAGCTCGGCCGCAAGGACGAAGAGCAGGTTTTTTGGGAAGGTGAGTTGAAGCTTTCGGAAGGAAAGATTCTCAACGTCGAGTTGATGCAGGCCGCCGCCAATTCCACGCTCGACGGGGCGAAGTTCAAGGTCCGCGCGGCCCGGCGGCCCGGAGCCAAACCGGCCCAGCCGGGCAGGCAGAACCGCGGCGCGCAACGTCGTGCCCGGCAACAAAACCGCGCGGCCCGGCAGCAAGCCCGGCAGGCCAAGCCGCCGGCCGAGACTCCGGCCAAGGGCGATCAGCCGAAGCAGACCGCCGCGAAACCCGCCGCGCAGTTTCACCTGGTGCCCGTGCGAATGCGGGTGACGCTCGACGCGCCGCTCTCCGCCCGGCTGGAAATGGCCACCGATCGCGGCTCGTTCGATTTTTCGCTGGAAGAAGCGACGTCGGGCGAGGAGCAGGAATATCTCGACGGTCAGGCCTCGGTGAGCGGCGAATTGGCGGCCATCCGCCTGACGGGCGCGAAGACCGAAGACGATTTCCCCGTCATGGCCAAGGCGCCCGACGGCACGGTCTGGCTGGCGTATGTCGAGTATACGCCGGGTCCGCCGGTGGTCTTCGAGCGCGTGGCGGCGGGCAATTTCGATCTGCTCGAACCGCACGGCCACGGCGACCACATCCGGCTGATGCAGTATGACGGCCGCTCGTGGCACGCGCCGCTCGACGTGACCGAGGGCCAGCTCGACGTCTGGCGGCCAAGCATCGCCATCGACAAGCAGGGTATGGTGCGGCTGGCCTGGGCACAACCGGTCGACGGCGACTGGGAGATTTTCTCGCGCCGCTTCACTCCTCCGCGGCCCGGCATGCCCCGCGGCCGCTGGTCGGCCATCGAGCGCGTCACCAAGGTTGCGGGCACCGACTACAGTGTGCAGCTTGTCTGCGATGCGGGTGGGCAAGTCTGGGCCGCTTGGCAGGCCTGGCGCGACGGCAACTACGATATCCTGCTCGCCAAGGCCGGCGCCGAAGGCGGATGGAGCAAGCCCAAGACGATCTCGGACAGCAAGGCAGACGATTGGTCGCCCGCCGCCGCCGCCGATTCGCAAGGCCGCGTGTATGTGGCCTGGGACACCTACGACCGCGACAACTACGACGTGAAATTGTACGTCGAAGGCGACAAGCCGCGGACGATGACGGTGGCCGATTCCGCGCGTTTCGAGGCCCGGCCGGCGCTGGTCTGCGACGCCGCCGACCGGCTCTGGGTGGCCTATGAAGAAGGCGACGAGCAGTGGGGCAAGGATTACGCTTCGGCCGACGGCTTTCGCAAAGTCGGCTTCGAGCGGAACCCAGGCTTCGCGTTGTACGTCAACCGCACGTTGCGGGTGAAGTGCGTGAGCGACGGCCAGTGGAAGCAGCCCAGCGCGTCGCTGGAAGAGGCTTTTGGCGACGTGCTGACGCGCGGCAAGAGCGTGCCGCGGCTGGCGACCGACGCCGCCGGCGGGCTGTGGCTCGCGTTGCGGCACCATCCGCTCAACGATGGAGCCGGTGAGGTCTGGCACAGCTACGCACTGCGCTACGACGGCAAAGAGTGGAGCGAACCGGTCCATCTCAACAATTCGTCGAACTTAATGGATAATCGCCCGGCGCTGGTGCCGCTGGAGCAAGGGCTGCTGGCCGTCTACTCCAGCGACCGGCGCTATAACACACAGAACCGTGGCGAGGACGACCTGTACCTCACGCTGCTTGACGTGGACGGCCCAGCGGGCGAGCCGCAGCTTGTCGACGCCGAGGAGTCGCCCAAGGCCGAGGTCGAACCGGTGCATCCCCATGAGAACGAGGACGTCGCTCGTCTCCGCGAGTTCCGCCTGACGGTGGGCGACAAGAAGCTGCGGCCGCTGCGCGGCGAGTTTCATCGGCACACCGAGTTCACGGCCCACCGCGACCAGGACGGCCTGCTGGAAGACGCCTGGCGTTACGCGCTCGACGCCGGCCGGCTCGACTGGATGGGCGACGGCGACCACGACAACGGCAACGGCCACGAATATATGTGGTGGCTGATCCAGAAGACGACGGACGTGCATACCCATCCGCCGCACTTCGTGGCGGCCATGACCTACGAACGGAGCGTGGTGTATCCCAACGGCCACCGCAACGTGATGATGCCGCGGCGCGGCATCCGGCCGTTGCCGCGCGGCAAGCTGCCGGGCACGGCCGAAGAGGGCACTCCCGACACGAAGATGCTCTACGCTTATCTCAAGCACTTCGGTGCTATCTGTTCGTCGCACACCAGCGGCACGTCGATGGGCACCGACTGGCGCGACAACGACCCGGAAGTGGAGCCGGTGGTCGAGATTTACCAGGGACACCGCCACAACTACGAACACTTCGGGGCGCCGCGTTCGGCGACGGCCCAAACGCAGATCGGCGGCTATGAACCGGCCGGCTTCATCTGGAACGCTTTGGAGCGCGGCTATCGCCTCGGTTTCCAAAGCTCCAGCGATCACGTGAGCACGCACATGAGCTACGGCGTCGTGTTGGCCGAAGAGGCCTCGCGGCAGGGAATCATCGACGCCTTCAAAAAGCGGCACAGCTACGCCGCCACCGACAACATCATTCTCATCGTCCGCAGCGGCGACCAACTGATGGGCGACGAATTCGAGACTTCCGAGCGGCCGACGCTGGCGATCGAGGCCCACGGCACGGCGCCCATCGCCCGGCTGCACATCATTCGCGACAACAAGTATCTCGACACGCTGGAGCCGGGCCAGCGCGACGTCGAGCGCACCTTCACCGATATGGACGCTCAGCCGGGCAAGACGAGCTATTACTATGTCCGCGTCGAGCAAGACGACGGCAACCTCGCCTGGGCCTCGCCGATGTGGATCACGTACAAGCCGTGAGGTTCCCAGGTCTCGTCATGGATCAATACCCAGTGGATCGTCGGCGATCGGCACGGCCTGGTTCAACGCCGCACGGGCCAGGCGGGCGATGAATACCGTGGCGGCGAAAGTGGCCAGCAGGCCGAACGCGAGAAAAACGCTTTGGACCATGCTACCCTGATAACGGCCGCCGGCCAATTCGGCCAGGCTCTCCAGCGTCGAGCCGAGCCAGACGTAAAGCACCGTGCCCGGCAGCATGCCGATCCACGACGCCAGCAGAAAATCGCGGAAGCGGATGCCCGTCACGGCGAACACGTAGTTGGTGAGCGCGTAGGGAAAAACCGGCGACAGGCGGAGCAGGATCACGATCTTGAAGCCGTGGCGGCCGATCGCTTCGTCGAGCGCCCGAAAGCGGCGATTGGCGGAGACCCGTTTTTCCATCCAGCCGCGGGCCACCGTGCGGCCGATCCAGAACGCCGCCGCCGCTCCCGCCACACTGGCCAGCGAGACGACGGGCACCCCGAGCGGTACGCCGAACAGAAATCCCGCCCCCACCGTGAGGACCGCCCCCGGCACGAAAAGCACGGTCGCGACAACGTACACCGCGACGAGCGCGAGCGGGCCCCAGACGCCCATCGCCCGCACGGCTTGCAGAATCGCTTCCAACGCTTCACGAACAGGAAGCACGACCAACGCCGTCGCCACGGCCGCGGCCAGCACCAGGAACACGAGAATGCGCGCAGTCGGGCCGGGCTTCATGTCGAGCGTTCGTTACTTATCGACCCACTCGACGGGCTGCGGCTGGATGGTGTCGGCCGGCCGCGCTCCCGCGTCTTGGCGGCCGCTGCCCGCCAGCCGGCTGATGGCTTGGACCGTAATGTCATGGTCGCACGTCATTTGGCAGCTCAACCGCACGCCGGTAAGGCCGCGGGCGGCAAGCACGTTCTTTTCCGCCGCGGTCATTTTTTCCGGCTCTCCGGCAACGAAGTGGACGCGGCAGGTGGTGCATCGGGCGTTTCCGCCGCAGGCATGGAGCTGGTCGATGCCGGCCTCGTCTTCCAACGCCAGCACCAGCCGCTTGCCCGCGGGCACTTCGAATTCTCCCACGCCTTCCACGGTCAGCTTGGGCATCGCGGTTTCTCCTCTCCAAGTGGTGTCAAAAATCCGGGTCTTGCCAATCACTGAGATCGAGGCCCGTTCGATCGGCAAGCCGGGAGTGGGCCACGTTCTCTCCCCGCGGGTGCGGGCCGGAATGGTTGGCGTGCGGCCCCGGCGCGCGCCCGATCCAATCCGCCTGATAAATCTCTCCGAGGTATTTTCCGGTGGTCGAGTAGGCCGTGGTGCCGGCTAAAAAACCGACGTACTGGCCGAGGTGGTCATACAGCGCGTCGTTGGAATACCAACCGGCGAACATGCCCGATCGCAACTTCCAGACCGGCGTCATCCGAGCCTCGCGGACTGATAGAACCCTTTGTTGATCGACGCCTGAATGGTATCGGTCGCGGGTCAAGTTGTCCAGGAAAACCTGGCAATCGTGGCGACGGCAGCTTACAATAACGGTCGTTCGTGCGGAACGGAGCGAGGCATTGGATGTTCCCACACGTCGTGGGAGTCACTACCGAGAGGCCACGCCCATGTCGATCTCCGTTGTTTGTCAGTGCGGAAAGAAGTTTCAGGCCAAGGACGAGCACGCGGGTGCGAAAACGAAGTGCCCGGTGTGCGGGCAGCCGTTGACCATTCCCAGGCCCGGCGGCGGCAAGCCGTCACCTGCAAGTTCCACCGCACGCGCCCCCGATGCGCCTCAAAGGCCGCTGGCGAGCACCCCCGCGCCCGTCGCCGCGCCCCCCGCCTATGAAGGCAAGCGGATTGCCGATTGGCTCGACCTCTTGCAAGTCGATGATCCGGCGGCCCGCAAGCACGCGACCGAGGTGCTGGCCACGATCGGCCCTGAAGCGGGCACCGAACTGCCGGTCTTCATCGAGCGTCTCGAAGCCGAGCACGTGTTGATGCGGCACTGGGCGGTGAGCTGCCTGGAAAGAATCGGACCGGCGGCGCGGCCGGCGATCGACGCGTTGGTGAAGCGATTGGACGACGAAGAGCCACTGATTCGAGAACGCAGCGCCGCGGCCCTGGAGCGAATCGAGCCGGCGTGCGCGGCCTTCGCGGCCCGCCTGCGCCGGGGGTTGAGCGACAAAAACTCCGCGAAGCGCGTCTCGGCGGTGGCCACGTTTCGCCGCGAGATGAAAACGCTGGGCATTTCTCGCTGCCGCTTTTGGGCATGTAGCTGCGGCAGCGTGTTTGAAAAAGACGATCTCGAGGAACGGCTCAGGCTGCTGGCCGACGGCGAGGAGATTGAATGGGAAGGTACGCGCGGTTGCAAGAAGTGCGGCCAGAGCCATGCCCTGCGTGACGTTTACGCGGGCAAGCATGATGTGCCGCGAAAATTCTGGCCGCAGTTGATCAAGCGCTTTGGCGACCGCGTGCAGGTGCCCGACGATCTGTTGGCCGACGCTTCGCAAGAACCGCAGAGCTATGAAATCAGCGACAGCCAGATGATGGATGTGTTGGCATTAGGCCTGTCGGCCATGCCGTCAACGATGCCCGTGATTCCGGCGTCGCTGGACCTGTCCGACGACGCGGGCTATGCCCTGGCCGAGCCTGCGCCGGCACACGCCACGCCGCCCCACCTGGAAACCGACGACGCGGACCAGGAGATGGTGCCCGGCGCCATCGTCCGCAAGTCGGGCAACTACAAGTGTACGGCCTGCCATAAGATGCGCATGTCGCAGAGCAAGAGTGCTCTGAAACTTGGCCCGGCGGTACAGACCAAAACGGTGATGAAACACTTCAAAGCCGGACGTGCCTTTTCCGAGTGCCCGCATTGCGGCGATCTGACGGAGTGGCAGTTTGTGGAGTAAACGCCGTGCCGCTGGCCGAAGTAGTCCGCTTCACGCGGGCCAGGTCTACCCGCTCAGCAGCAACCACTTGGCGATGGCAAAGTAGGCGACGATGCCCGTGACGTCGACCAGGCTGGCCAGTACGGGGTTCGACATCAAGGCGGGATCGAAGCCGGTGCGCTTGAGCAAGAGCGGTAACAACGCGCCGACCAAATTGCCCCACAGGACAACCACGGCTACGGCGGCCGCCACCACGATCGAGAGCTTCACCGGGTCGAGACCGTCCAACTTCGTGCGGTCGGTCAAATAGGCGCGCAGAAATCCGACCAATGCCAGGGCCAGCCCCAACGACGCGCCCATCAAGATTTCATGCCACAGCACGCGGAACCAGTCGCTCGGCCTGACTTCGTCCAGCGCCAGCGCACGTGTGATCAACGTCGTCGATTGCGAACCGCAGTTGCCGCCCGCTGAAATAATCAATGGCAGGAAAAACACGAGCGCCGGCAATCCCTTAAGCACCGGTTCGTAAATTTCCAAAGCGCTCGCGGTCAAGAAGCCGGCCACGAACAAGATTGCCAGCCACATCACCCGCTTGCCCCACAGCGTGGCAAACGGCGTGCGGAGGTAGCTGTCGCCCAAGGGTTCCACGCCGCCCAGGCGGTAGACGTCTTCAGTCGCCTCGTCGACGATCACGTCGATCACGTCGTCGTGGGTCACGATGCCGACCAGCCGGCCGTGGGCATCGACGATGGGCAGGGCAATCAAGTCGTATTCCCTTAGTTTCTGTGCCGCCAGCTCGCGGTCTTCGTCGACGGTGGCCGACACGACCTCGGTCTGCATGATCTGCGAGACGGGCCGTTGCGGCGGCGCCAGAATCAGGTCCTTCAGCGAGACGAAGCCGATCAAGCGCCGCTCGTCGTCGAGCACGTAAGAGTAGTAAATCGTCTCGCGATCGGGGGCCACGTGACGCAGCCGGTCGATGGCCTGGGCCGCGGTCATTTCGGCCGGCAAGGTGGCGTAGTCGCTGGTCATCACCGCGCCGGTCGTCCCTTCTTGGTAGGAGGCCAGCGTGCGGATGTCTTCGCGTTCGGCATGGGCCAACAGCGGCATGATCTGCTCGACCCGCTCCGTCGGCAGCCGGCTCACCAGGTCGGCCCGTTCGTCGTGCGACATGTAGGTGAGCAAGGCCGCCAGCGTGCCCCGCTGCATCAAGCCCGTCACGCCGTCCTGCAAATCCGGCTCAAGGTAGGAGAACACGGCCGCCCGCTCGCGGCCGTCGAGCAGATGGAGCACGAACACGACTTCGTCGGGCTTGAGATCGTCGAGCAATTCGGCCGAATCGGCCGGATGATGGCCCACGAAGAACTCGCGCAGCCCGACCTCGTTTCGCTCGATGATGAGCTCGCGAAGATCGGGCGCCAGCAGGGGATTCCGCATGGTATGGAAAAAAGGGAGTGGAACGGACCCGCGAGAATTCTAGCGTGCAACGGCCTTACGATACATGGCCATTCAGCACCTTTTCGGCTTCTTCGACGATGGCCGCCAAGCGATCGACCAGGCTGGTGGCGTCGAAGCCGGGCCGCTTTGATCGCGACAACGCGGCGCGCAGCGACGCGAGCCGTTCGTCGTAAGAGCGGGCGGTGGGCCTTTGGGGGACCGGCTCCATCCGCATGCGCATCCATTGGCTGCCGGCGATCTGCAGGGCCGCCGCCAGCGGCGCTCCCAGCAGAATGCCCGGCAGGCCGGCGATTTCCGCCATGCCAAAAATGACCACCGCCGTAATCAACGCGTTATAGCGTCGCCGGTCGAAAAACCTAGGTTCCACGAACCATTGCAAGGCCAGCAACACGAGCAAGGTGTAGAGCAAGGCCAGCACCGTCACACCCCACGCCGTATGCGGACCGAGAACGATCGCCGGCAGCGACAACAGCAACACCGCCGTCGCCGCCAGCAGCACGCCGATCCACGGGATCAGCCACGCCGCGGCGCCCACCAGCGCCAGCAACAGCGGATAACGCTCGCCCAGCGCCCGGTAGCCGATCCACAACAACACACCGGCCGCCAGGCTTTGCACCGCTTCGCTGCGCAGATAGGCCCCCACATCGTCCTCGACCGATCGCCACAACTGGCGGGCGGACGTGCGCCGCTCGAGCGGCAAAAGCGACAGCCAGAGTCGCTCGAAGTGTACCTGATCGATCGACCAATAAACGCTGAGGAACAGTACGATTACGAAGTCGACCGAGACGGCAATCAAGTCGAAGGTGGCGCCGACGACGGTGTGCAGCAAGGCCGCCCCCGGTTCGCCGGCCAGGGCGGCGAAAAAGTCGTCGGGCGCCGGCAGCCGCGCGGCGATCGCCCGCTGCACCCGGCCGCCGTCGCGCCACTCGTCGAAGGCGGTTTGATAGGCGCTGACGAAATCGTCGCCCAGGCGCTGAATCTCGTTGAGAACCGGGCCATAGCCGAGCACCAGCAGAAGTGCCAGTGATCCGAACACCAACAGGTAGGCGCAGCCGATGGCCGGAGGACGCGCCAACCGGAGGCGCACCAGCCAGGCGGTCGTCGGACGCAGCGACGCCGCGATGGCCAGCGACGCGGCGAACAGCAACGCCGCTCCGCGCAACAGCCAGACGAGGTAAATGCCGGTCAGCACTGCCAGAACGACGACCGTATTAAGTGCCAGACGCGCCATGACGATGCTAGGGTTGCTTGAGCGACGGCCCTTCGAACGCGGTTTTGACCGAGGCGGCCAGCAAGGCGCGATCGAGATCGACGGCCAGCGACTCGACCGATTCTTCAACGCGGTCGCTGCGAGGAGTGGCCGCGCTTTCTTTCTGCCGGATCTGCTGTTGAACGTCGCGCAGCAGTTCGCGGATCTGATAGCGCAGCAGGCTGAGAACGTCGCGGCCCGCGGGCTCGGGTACGTCGCTGGCCTCGGTCCGAAAGACCCAGCGGTCGAGCAGAAGCTGAATGACGGCCGCCATGGGGATCGCCAGCACCGCGCCGGGCAAGCCGAGCAACGCGCTGAAGCCCGCGATCGCCAGCAGCGTCACGATGGCGTTGACCCCCACCGAGCGGTCCATAATCCGCGGCACCAAGACATTGCTTTCGATCTGCTGCAACACCACCACCGCGCCCAACACCCACAGCGCCGTCGAGGTGCTGACCGAGAGGGCCACCAGCAAGGCGGGAACCGCCCACAAGATCGGCCCGAACACCGGCACGGCTTCCAGCACGCCGGCCACCAAGGCCAGCGACAGGGCGTACGGCACCCCGAGCAGCCAATACGTCGCCAGCACCATCGAGGCCATGATCAGGCAAAGAAAGCCTTGGCCGCGGAGGTAGGCGCCGATCTTGGCTTCGATCTCGTCGATCAGTTGCCGCGCTCTTTCGCGGCGTGACGTCGGAACGAGCAACAGGAACGAGCGGATGGTGCGGTCGCCGTAGACCGACCAGTAAAACGCCAAGAGCGCAACGGCCACGACAAGGTAGACGCCCCTCACGACCAGCGCCGCATAGTCTAAAGCCTGCCCCACCGCGCTGATTGTCTCTTCGGCCGACGGCGGGGCTCCTTCATCGATGCGAAGCCTCAGCGGAAGCTGCTCGGCGAACCGCGCCACGAATTCGTTGGGAACATGCATCAAGTAGTCGCGGAGCTGTTGATAATCGTGCGGTAATTGGTCCAGCAGCGATCCAGCCTGTTGCCAAACGAAGGGCAGTCCGAGCAGGGCGACGGCCGCCAGCGAGCCACCCACGGCCAGGTAGACCGCCACCGACGCCACGCCCCGCGACATGCCCCTTCGTCGCAGCAACTCGACGAGCGGGTTGAGCGCCATGGCCAGCACGATGCCCACCAGCAGTAGGAACAGAACCGTGCTGAAATAATAGAGCAACAAGAAGATGCTTACGACGCCCGCCACCACCAAAGTGCCGGCGGCAACTTGTCGCGGAGGCCATAGACATGGATCAGCGTCGGGCATGGTGGTGGCGGGTGAGTCGTGGCTTGACGCGTAGGCCGGACTTTCCAGCCTGACCTACGAAAAGTACGGCATGCACTTTGCAGAAATTGCGCCGGATGCTTGAATTCTGGAGGTCGCAATCATGATCTGTGCCGCACGCCAGGCCGCTCTGTGGACCACGAGCGAAGCCATGTTGGAGTCGCGAGAAATCCACGCGGTCCTGTCGCTCTCTCCGGACGCCTTTGGGCTCGTGGGCATGTTTTACACCAGCGGCGAAAGCCGGCGGGCCGCGGTCCAGCAGGCCATCGCCGCGTCGCTCGAAAAACTGGGCATGGGCGTCTGCCGCGTCGAGTTGCTCGATGCGGAAGAAGCGGAGCAACCGGGAAAGCACCGCGACGTCGGCCTGCTGGCCGACCGCATGCACGCCACGCTCGATATTCTGGCCACCCGCTCCGACACCCGTCGCCTGCCGTTGGCGATCTTGGCCAGCGAGGCCGCGGTGCCGGCGGCCATCGCCGTGGCCAACAGCCGGCCGCGTCAGGTGAATACGGTGGTGGCCTGTTACGGCCGGCCCGACCAGGCACCCGTTGATCTCGCGACGGCCACCGTGCCCACGCTGTTGGTCGTGCCCAGCAAGGATGCCGCCTTGGTCGCGCGCAACGAGCGCGTCTTCGAGCAGCTCAATTGCGCCAGCCAACTGGCGGTGATCGTCGGCGCCAGCCGCCAGTTCAGTGAGCCGGGCACGCTCGTGGCCTGCGACTATGTGGTGCAGCAGTGGTGCGAGCGTCAACTGCGATCGGCCGCGCGGTCTCCCAAGTCGCGCTGTTGAGCGCGGCAACGTCTCTCGATGATTTTGTCAAGCCTGAAAAACCGGCCGCGTCGATGAGTGAGAAAAGTCTCTTTGTGCTCTCGGCCACCAAGCTTATAATGGGGCCTTCGTTTGCCGCCGCCGAGCGGCGCACCAGAACTGAGTTAACCCGGGGGAAACGGCGCCGTGCTTTCTGTTCGACCGAAGATCGCCGAGTTGGTGTTCCAGCTTTATGGCCGCTCACTGCATCCGGAGTTGTTCGAGATTCATGCTTCGCGCACCGTGCGGCGCGGTGATTATGAGGCGACCGTCAACATCACCAGCGCGGGCCATGTCGTCTGCTGGCGGTATCACGGCCTGATCCTCACCGAGGTTGCCACGGCGGCCAACCACCCGCTGCCGCAGAAACGGCGGTTGCTCAGTCATCGTTTGAAAGGCGAACGCAGCGACCGCGTGGAATGCCGCGGCGGCGCGACCTACCAGGTCAACTTCCAGTTGGAACCGGTCGAGCCGGAGGTGTTCTGGACGTTTCAGCAGGAGTTGTGCCACGATGGCGAGCGGCAGGGAATGTTGTTCCGCTTCAACTCCAGCGGCCGCATGGCCTTGGGCGCGCTGAGCTATGTCCACGTCGAAACGCGCAATCGCAGCCTGTCGGTGCAGGCGTTTCACACCTTCCCCGACGATTACGCCGTCGTCAAGAGCCAGTCGCTGTTCGAGATTCCCAAGTAGCGGGTCATTGCCGGGCCAGTGACTGCAACGTCGCGGCCTGGCCCCGATAACGTTCGGCACGGTGCAAATATCGTTTCTGCCGGGGCTTGCTGCCCGACTGCTTCGCCAGGCTTTCATACTTTTCGGCCAGCGCCAGCTTGACTTCTACGAGCGTCTTCTTCTTCACGGTCGTCATTGTTTCTCTCCTTGGTTGTCTCGGAATGGTTTTATAGTGGACGTTGCGGCGATTCGCCAGAGCTCAATTCGCAGGGCCCGAGAGGCACAGCGCCGCGAAACTGCTGGCGTTCAGGCAAAAATGAAGCGTCACCGACGGCATCAGGCGGTGCGTCTGCTGATAGAGATAGCCGAGTGCCAGCGCGAAAAAGAACAGCGGCACCGCGTCGGCGCCGTGTCCCAGATGCAGGAGGGCGAACACCAGCGAACTGACGATAATGGCACCGCGCCGCGGTTGCACTTGCGGAGCAGCCTCGCTATCGGCGGCGACGACGGGGTCGGGCGCTTGAAGCACGCGGACCGATTCGAGCCACCCTTGCAGCAACGCGCGAAACAAAAGCTCCTCCGCCAGCGGCGCGACGGCCACGGCCGACAGACCAGACAAAACGTACAGCAGCCAACTCGGATGCCGCTCGAGCACTTCGATAATCGGATGTCGTTGGGTAACGAAAGCCGACAGTAGCGCCTGCAAGCCATAAATCGGCGCCGCAATCGCCGCGAAGGCGAGCAACCCAGCGCGAAGGTCGTCACGCACCGTCTCTCGGCGCCAGCCCAGATCGGACCAGGAGGCATCCGTGTGCGAAAGAATCCAGAGCAGGACGAAACCGATCGTCGCAAGGTTGCCTGCGGTATTCGACGCCAGGTCCAAAGCAAATTTGTCGGGGTCCGTCGAGTCAGGCGGAAGCGCCGCCAGCCGCGTGGCGTCGTCGGTCCAGCCGGCCGCGGACGCGATGACCGAACAGACCGTCCACAGCGCGCTTCTAGCGAAAACATAAAATACGATTACCATCAATAGGTCGAGGCCCCGCCACGGCACCGCCCGGCGCGGCGTCAAAGGCAGCATCGCCCGGCCCTGCCGCAGGCGATGGGCGATCAAGGTCCACGCCGCGACGCTCATGGCGAGCATCGCCAAAAAAACGAGGGCGGTGGGCCAATTCATATCTACCTGGCGTCGGTCACCTGCGGCGACCGTCCCACGCAATAGAGAACGCGATCGCTGCGCAGAAAGATCTGCCCGGCGCAGGCCGCGGGCGAAGCACGAAACACCTCGTCGCCGGCCGCCGCGATTTTGTTCCGCGCAACCTCCTCGAACTGCCGGCCGGGCTTGATGACCACCACCGTGCCGTCCTCGCTCAGGAAATACGCCAGGCCGGCCGCCGCGATCGGCGACGCCGAACAGTTCCCCGCGACCCGCTCTTGCCAAACGACCGCGCCGGTCGGCGCGTCATAGCACACGGCAATGCCGTCCATGCCGACCACCATCAGATAGTCGTCGATCAGAATCGGCGAAGGTAGGTCGCGCCGCGACTTGCGAGGCGTGTGCCAGGCCATCCGGGTCTGCGTCACGTCGCCTTGGCCGCCCGGCTTCACCGCGTAAATATCGCCGGGCAGGCCGTTGACCAGGAACACCAGTCCCTTGCCGGGCGTGGCGGTCGGCTCGCCGCGACCGTTGAAACCCGCGCAAAACCAGAGTTCTTTCCCGCTGGCCGGAGCGTAGGCCGTCACGCCCGTGTGACCGTTCAAGATCAACTCTTGCCGTCCGTCCACGTCGAGCAGAATGGGCGTGCTCCAGCCGCGATGATCGGGCCGCGGCACGCGCCAAACCGTCTTGCCGGTGCGCTTGTCATAGGCGGCCAGAAAGGCGTTGCTGTCGGCGTCGCCGTTTTGCACCACCAAGTCGCCGACCAGCACCGGCGAGGCCCCCACGCCCCAGGGATTGTCGAACTGGCCCAGGTCATTCGACCAAAGGTGTTTGCCCGCGACCGAGTAAGCGTGCAGGCCGGCGCGGCCGAAAAACGCCACCACCACTTCGCCGTCGGTGACGCAGGTGGGCGAGGCAAAGGTGTTCATTTTGTGCAGCCCCTCCGGCTGCCCGTCAAACTGCACGCTCTGCTTCCAGAGCAGCTTGCCGCCGCGGCGGTCGAGGCAAAGCACGTTGCGGCGGCGGCCGCCATCTTCGGCGCTGGTCAGAAAGAGCTTGTCTTGCCAGATTACGGGCGACGATTCGCCCACGCCCGGCAGAGGCGCCTTCCAGTCGATATCTCCGTTGCCCCACTTGACGGGCAACTTCGTCTCAGTCGAGTGACCATCTCCCCGCGGTCCGCGCCACCGCGGCCAGGGGGTTTGGGCGTGCGACACGGCGGCGCTCAGCCAGCACGCCAAGGCCATGACGACAATACGGCAGGTGGTTCTCATATTTTCAGTCTCCAATATCATGTAGGGTGGGACCAGCGAGCTTGCGAGCGCCGGCCCACCGTGATCAGGGATCAGGGATCAGGGATCAGGGATCAGGGATCAGGGTTCAGGGTTCGCGTTCCGGAGAAATTGCAAATTGCCAATTGGAAGCAAGGCGTGGACCAGAAGACAAAACAGCCAAGACCCAAGAGCCAAGAGCCAAGAGCCAAGACCTCAATCCAAAATCCAAAATCCAAAATCCAAAATCCAAAATCCAAAATCGTCACGCGATCGGCACAGGCACCGGCTCGGCGTGCCAGATGTCGCGGCAGTATTCGGCGATTGCCCGGTCCGACGAAAACTTGCCCATGCGGGCCACGTTCACGAGCGACATCCGGTTCCAACGGGCCTTGTCGTGATAGACGCCGGCCACTTCATCCTGGCATTCAATGTACGAAGCAAAATCGGCCAGCACCAGATAGGGGTCGTGGTCGAGCAACGATTCCACCAGCGGGCGAAAGACCTCTCGATCGCCCTTGGAGAACTCGCCCGAAGCGATCAGGTCGATCGCCGCACGCAGCTCCGGGTCGCACTCATACAAGTCGCGCGGCCGATAGCCTTTCGACTTGCGGCCGGCCACCTCCTCGGCGGTCATCCCGAACAAGAAGAAATTCTCGGCGCCCACTTCCTCGCGGATTTCGACGTTGGCGCCGTCCAGCGTGCCGATGGTCAGCGCTCCGTTGAAGGCGAACTTCATGTTGCCGGTGCCCGACGCCTCGGTGCCCGCCGTGGAAATCTGCTCCGACAAATCCGCCCCCGGATAGACCGTGTGCGCCGTCTTGACGCTGAAGTTCGGGAAGAACACGATCTTCAAACGGTCGCGAACGTCGCGGTCGCGGTTCACGACCTCGGCCACGGAGTTGATCAAGCGGATCATCAACTTGGCCATGACGTAGCCCGGCGCGGCTTTGCCTCCGAAAACAATCGTGCGCGGCAGCACGTCCATGCGCGGATTGGTCTTCATGCGATGATAGAGCGTGACGGCGTGCAGCACGTTGAGGTGCTGCCGCTTGTACTCGTGAATGCGTTTGACCTGCACGTCGAAGAGCGTGGCCGGATCGGTCCGGATGCCGGTGGCCGCTTCCATGGCCCGCGCCAGCCGCGTCTTGTTGGCCTGCTTGATGGCCTGCCATTCGTGCAGAAAGGCGGAATCCGCCGCGAATTTTTCCAGCTCCAGCAGCCGGCTGCTCTCGCGCACCCAGCGGTCGCCGATGGTGTCGGTGATCAGCCGCGACAGGCCCGGATTGGCCAGCAACAAGAACCGCCGCAAAGTGACGCCGTTGGTCTTGTTCGAAAACTTTTCGGGCCACAGATCGTAGAAGTCTTTGAGCACGGTCTGCTCCAAAAGCCGCGTGTGCAGCGCCGCCACGCCGTTCACGGCCCGGCTGCCGACGCAGGCCAGGTTCGCCATCCGCACGTGCCGCTCGCGCCCCTCTTCGATGATCGAAAGCCGCTCCAGCTTGGCGCCGTCGCCCGGATACTGGGCCTGCACCTTGTCGAGAAACCGCCGGTTGATCTCGTAGATGATTTCCAGGTGCCGCGGCAACACGCGGGCAAACAGCGCCAGCGGCCATTTCTCCAACGCTTCGGGCAACAAAGTGTGATTGGTGTAGGCAAACACGCGGCTGGTGATCTGCCAGGCCCGTTCCCACTCCAGATGGTGCTCGTCGACCAGCAGCCGCATCAGCTCGGCCACGCCGATCGTGGGGTGCGTGTCGTTAAGCTGGATGACGTACTTCTGTTGGAAGTTGTCGAGCGTCTGTTCGCGCTGCAGGTAAATGCGGATCATGTCTCGCAGCGAGCACGAGACGAAGAAGTATTGTTGTTCCAGCCGCAATTGCTTGCCGGCGGCCGGCTCGTCGTTGGGGTAAAGCACCTTGGTGATGTTCTCCGACACGATCTTCTTGTCGACCGCGCGGTAATAATCGCCCACGTTGAAGGCCTGAAAATCAAACGACTCATGGGCCTCGGCCTTCCACAGCCGCAGCAGGTTGACCGTGCCCACGCCGTAGCCTTGCATCAGGGTGTCGCAGGGCGTGCCCATGACGACGCGGTCGGGCACCCAGCGCACGCAGTAACGGCCCGCTTGGTCGGCGTACGGTTCGGTGTGTCCGCCCAGCTTGACCTCGAAGGCGACCTCCGGGCGAGTGATCTCCCAGGGATAGCCCAGCCGCAGCCAGCGGTCGCTTTTTTCGACCTGCTGGCCGTCGTGAATCTCCTGCTTGAAGATGCCGAACTCATAGCGAATGCCGTAGCCGATGGAAGGTATCTGCAGCGTGGCCAGCGACTCCATGTAGCAGGCGGCCAATCGGCCCAGGCCGCCGTTGCCCAGGCCGGGCTCCTCTTCCTGGTCGAGCAGCTCGTCGAGGTTCTGGCCCAGGTCGGCGACGGCCTGCCGCGCCGCCTCGTAGATGCCGAGATTGATCAGGTTCTTGCCCAGTTGCGGCCCGATGAGAAACTCGGCCGAGAGATACGCGACCGTGCGGCTTTCCTTCTCGAAGTACGTCGACGCGGTCTTGACCCACCGCCGCAAGATGCAGTCGCGCACCGTGTAGGCCAGGGCGAGGTAATAGTCATGCTTGGAGGCGATTTCAGGAAACTTCCCCAGCATGCGGAACAAGTTTTCGTCGATATGCGAGCGCAGCTCGCGGGCAGTATCGTTCATTAGTTCAGGACCCTGTTGGGCATTAGGCGTTGGGCATTGGGCGTTAGGCGTTAGGCGTTAGGCGTTAGGACAGCGTCCTCACACCGCGCCTAAAGCCTAACGCCTATCGCCTAACGCCTCTGTGACCGCGATTGTACCGATTCGGCATGCACATTTCACTCGCTGATGATCTTGTTGCCGAGGTGGAGAGTCGCTACCGAAGCCATGTCGGGCCGGCTGCGGCTGCGGTGCGAAGGGAGCACCTTGAGCTACTTTGTCAGCGACGAGAGCGAGAGCGACTTCCGGGAGCTGCGGAGCGAGGGTTTCGTGAGCGACGACGTCAAGTGGATCCGGGCGGCGGCGATCACCGGCGGCTCAAAGAGCCCGCTCACGGACGTTTTGGAACTGATCAATCTATTGGGCCTTCCCATCGAGTTTGCTCAACAGCTCGATCCTTACGTGCGAGGCAAATATGCCGAGTTGTGGCAGCAAGCGAAGAAGCGGTATGTAACGCTTTGGCGAAACAAATGGCTGACCGCCGACGCTCATACGCTAGAAGACATGATCGGGGCGCTTCGCGCGGCGGCTGCCGTGCTCGAATCCATGCTCGACGACGGCGTCACTCTTGATGCCGAAGCGGGCGGTGTGGGCGACGATGATGCGCATCTGGTGACCACCGATCCTGAAGTGGCCAAGAAGTACGACATGCTCGAAGAGTCCGAGTTCTGGGGCAAGGAAGAAGACGACGACGACGAACAGACTGGGATCAACTGAACGGACAGGATGGCGAAATACATTCCCCGGAGCGGAAAGCAGGCCCGTCCGAAGACCGCCGTGAAAGGCAAACGCTACCGCTGCGCCAAGTGCCGCAAGCGCAGCCCGAAGCCCGTCAAAACGCCCGCTCCCTGGTATTGCCCGACTTGCCTCGCAGAAATTGCCGCTGCGGCTGCAAACGAATCATGAGGGGATCGAAATCGTCAGTCGGTGCCACCGGCTGCCGCGAAGAGGTTGATGATCGCCTCGGCCAGCGTCAGGTCGTTCCATTTGTCCGGATCTGAATTCGGATACGACTCTCGCATCATCTTTCTCATCAAATCGGCCCGCGCTCGTTCCTCTTCGGCCGTTGGTTTGCGGCCCCACGCCTCTTGTATCGCAAGACTGGCCTCGTGCTCCAACAGCTTCATCTGATGGTGTTGCCGAGCGAATCCCAGCGGCGTCAGTCCGTTGCGGTCTCGCAACGTCAGATCCGTCCCGGCATCAATCAGCAGGCGAATGGCCTCAATATCGTCGATGGCCTGGAACCAGAGTTGACGGTCGATGGCGTACACCAACGCCGTATGTCCGTCCTGGTCGACATCGTTGGGGCGGGCGCCGCCGGCCAGCAGCAAACGAACGATCGCAGGCGAACTTGCTCCCAGCATCAGCGGGGTCGAGCCTTCCGGTAGTCGCGCATGGATATCCGCCCCCGCCCGAATCCACTCCTCCACGCTGTCCGCCATTTCGCCGTCGCAGGCCAAGTGCAGCCCGGTGGCGCAACCTCGGGTTCGCCTCGCCTCGAGATTCGCGCCGGCTCGGGCCAGCAGGCGAAATCGCTCACGATCGAGCGGCGGAAACGCGGCCTTCATCAGCGCCGTCTGACCGTTCTCGTCCGCGACGTTCGGATTCCCACCGCGGCTCAAGATATCCGCGACCTCTTCCAGCGGCAGATTCTTGAGCAGTCGCTCGGAAATCTTTCCGGAACGCTCGGCGAGCTCCTTCTCTTCCGGTGATTCCAGGTTCCTCATGCTCAAACGGCGGAGCATTTCATTGACGCGTTTCTGCTGCTCCTCAAACGACAGTCGATCCCGGTCATCCGACTCTTCCGACTCCGGAGCCCCGCCGGATTCCGAATCGATCTGCCAACTGCCGGTGCCTTTGTGATAGTCGTCAATATCTGCCTGAAATACGCTGCACGCTCCTTCCAAGCGGTCTCGGTCCAGATACCCCACGGGCATGAGGGCAGCCATCGACCGGCTCAGTGCCGGCTGGAAAGTCTGGTAGTTCAGCAGACCGCCCGAGTCGCGGACCTGGATCGGAAGCAGGCAGACATGCTGGCCGGTCGTCAACACGTCGATGGTCCGGCCCTCGGAAAACTTCAGCCGGACAAGGACCTGCGGATGATCGTTGGTCCAGATCGATGCAAAATGGCTGCGGATTACCGGCTCCGGGGCGTCGAACAGCCTTGGATCGAGAGATTCGATGGCGGGTTGACAAAGCTGTTCAAAAAGCTGCGCGACACACTCGGCAGGTAGTGCGTCGCAGTTCCCGGCGATCTCCTCCTGGCGGACAAAGCGGTCTCCCTGGCGGGTGATTGTCAGTTTGGCGAGGCTATGAGGGTCGGCGAATCCCTGCCACCTGGAGAAGACGTCGATTTGTTCCAGATTGGCTACGCTTAGTTCGCCGACCATGCTTTCGATGCCTCGCCGATCGTTGATGCGCCCCTACTTTATCGTGTAAATCTTCCGCCGGAAACCGCTACTTCGACTTCACTCCGCTGAGCGGGTGATTGGTGACGATGGTCCGGCCAATTCCCTGCTACCGGCAGTTTGCCGATTGGCAAAGCGGCGCGGCGCGAATCATACTACCGACACGGGGCGCCGTCGCGGCGCCCGGAACCGCTTGTCTTCAGGAGAGACGCTTTGAAACGCACTTCCTTGATTTCCGTTGCCGCAGCCCGCCTGGCGATCGGCTTCTCGCTCTCGGCGGTCATCGGCTTGATCTCGCCCTCGGACCGGCAGTTCGCCACGGCGGCGCGGGCCGCCGAGGACGACAAAGCACCGGCTCCGCCACCAGCGGATGACGGCAAACTTCGGATTCTATGCTTCGGCGCTCACCCGGACGACTGCGAGCTCCGCGTGGCCGGCACCGCCGCGCTTTGGGCGGCGCAGGGACACCACGTGAAGTTCGTCTCCGTCACCAACGGCGACATCGGTCATTGGCGCGAGGCGGGCGGACCGTTGGCCCAGCGCCGCAAGAGCGAGGTCGCCCGTGCCGACGCGATGCTGCATGTCACCAGCCAGGTGCTCGACATCCACGACGGCGAGTTGCTGCCCACGATCGAGAACCGCCGCACGATTACCCGCCTGATTCGCCGGTGGAACGCCGACGTCGTGACGAGCCACCGGCCCAACGACTATCATCCCGACCATCGCTACACGGGCGTCCTCGTGCAGGACGCCGCGTACATGGTCACCGTGCCTTATTTCTGCCCCGATACGCCGCACCTGCGGAAGAACCCGGTGTTTCTGTTCTATCCCGACCGTTTCCAGAAGCCGAATCCATTTCAGGCCGACGTGGCTGTCTCGATTGATTCGGTGATGGAGACGAAACTGCAAGCGTTGGCCGTCATGGAGTCGCAGTTTTACGAAGGCGGCGCAAACGGCTCGGCCGAGTTGACGCCCGACGATCCGGCGCGGCAGGCCGAACGTCGCCGGCAAGTTCGCGAGGGGTTTGCCGCCCGAAGCCGGGAGGTGGCCGACCGTTTTCGCGCCGTGCTGAGCGACGGGTACGGCGCCGAGGCGGCGGCCAAGATCGAGTTTGCCGAAGCGTTCGAAATCTGCGAGTACGGCCGGCAGCCGAGCAAAGCCGAGCTGCGGCAATTGTTTCCGTTTTCAACCGCGCCATAACCATCAAGCCATCAAGCTTGGGGTCTTCCGGTCGAGTTGGCACGCCTGCTAAACTGACGAATGGAGGTGACTTCTATGCTGGCAAGCGGCAGAGGCCCGTACAGTTCTCGACGATTGGCTGGTGCGTCGGCAGCGTCTGGCTGCGTCGGAGAGCATTCCCGAGCCGCACCGGCGGATGCAGTTGCAGGTGCTGGAATATCTCATTCGGCGTTACGCCGACTCGCCGGAAGCCGCCCGTCCGGCCCGCTGCGCTTCGACGGCCGCGTTCTACAGCAACGACCGCCTGATCGTCATCCACCATCATTTGGGGCGAGGGAAAATTGCCGGGGTCCGAAACCAGGCTGAAGCCAACCGGCGGGTGGGCGATATTCTCGGCCATCTGCGCCGCGTTCATGAACAAGACGCCGAAGCCGTCGCGGCGCTGCTTTCCGACCTGCTTTCGCTGCCCCGATCCGCCGACGAGCACTCCTACGAGCGTCGCGCGCTGCTCGACGCCATGCGGACGATCGCGCATCGGGATTGAAAGCAGAGCGCTAGTGTCGGTCGTCTTGTCCGGCCTTCTTGACCGAACCGCGGCCGGCTGGCAGGACCGACTTCGAGATATTTTGGAAATGAACGCCGCGCGCTAGGTTGTTTCCCACATTGAATCAGGGTAGAATCTCTTTAATCCTGATAGACAGCTTCCACGTTCGACCATGGTTCGCTTCCTTCGCGACGGCATCTGCTGGCTGCTTTCGGCCGTGTTGTTATTGACCAACGGCTGGCCGGTGGCGATCCAACATGCGCACGACCTCGGCGAGAATCCGTACCATCACTCCCACCGCGGCGAGGTCGTCGCCGATGCGGTTGACCGCACGCCGTCGATTGGTGACCCCAGCGCGGCCGTGTCGGGCGTGACCGAGCACGTCCACATGCTCTGGCTCGGCTGGGAAGTTACCATTTTGCCGACAAAAGGTTGTCGACCAGATTCGTCTCCCTCGGCCGTGGCGGCGGGAATGCTCGCCGAAGTCGTCGAGAAGTGTTCGACCGAAACCGACGTCGTGGGCGTGTTCGCGGCAAACACGCCGTTCGTTTCCAGCGTCACTTTACCGCCGCCACTCGATGCGGCGTCGATTCACGCCGACGCGCTGCCGCGCGTGGCGGCCTTGCCGCTGTGCGACACTGCGCGCCATCTGCGCTCGGGCGTGCAGTTGATCTGAGTTCTCCGGAAACGTCTTCGTTCCGGCCAGCGCGCGTGCGTTTGAACCCGCGCCGGTGCTTCGTCGTCCGCTTGCCGGTAGAACTTGCCCACGGATCGTGCCTTCAGCCAAGAGATGCTCCGCCGTATCCCAAACGCCGTCACTCCCTTTCAGGGCTACGCCATGCTTGCCGTTCGCCACGCGAGGCGGTCGGCGTCGCCCACGCGCTTTCGCCAACGGCCTGTAGGGTGGGACCAGCGAGCTTGCGAGCGCCGGCCCACCACGGGTTCGCGCGGATGGTGGGCCGGCGCTCGCAAGCTCGCTGGTCCCACCCTACATTTCGGGGCCTTGTGCCTCGCGCTGTTGACGTTGTCGCTCGGTTGCGGTTGCAAGGAGTCGTCGTCGCCGGCTCAGACGCAGCCCGCATCGAACGTGGCATCGGACGCGGGCGACGAAGGCCCTCCGCTCACCGAGGCTGATGTGCCGATGCCGGTCAACTATGCCGTGGCGGTCGAGCGGATTTGCGGCTATCGCGACGCCATCCGCCTGGCAATTGCCTCCGGACAACTTCGCGACGCTCATCGTCCGCTCGATGAGACCAACATTGCCATCGACCGGCTTCCCAGCGTCGCTCGTGCCGGAGGCGTGCCGCGCCGGTACTGGGAACAAATCGTCACGTCGAGCGAAGACCTGCGCGAAGCGCTCGATGAAATCCATACCGAGATCGACGCTCACCGCAAGCCCGATTATGCGCTACATGCCAAGCCGATCGACGAGGCGCTGGCCCGCTTACAAGCGGTCGCGACTGAAATAGAAACGCCTGCCAACAAGACTGCCAACGAGACCGACCGATGAACGCAATCCTACCGTTCCAACTCTTCCGCCGGCTGTGCCTGCCCCTGGGCATCGCGGCCGCTCTTTTCAACCAGGCCGCCGCCCACGACGAACACGAAGCATTGCCCAGCAAAGGGTTCGCCGTCTACAAGAATATGTTGCTGCTCACGCCGCAGGCCGAAAAAGCCATCGGTCTGAAGAAGGCCAAGGTCGAGCTCGTCACCTGGCGCGAGGAGATCGTCGTCAATTGCACCGTCGATGTCCCCTGCACGCGGCACGCCTACGCCGCTTCGCTCGTGTCGGGCAGGGTTGAAGAGCTGCTCGTGCGGCCGGGCGACGAGGTGCGGCAAGGCCAGGTGCTGGCGCGGGTCAAGAGTCTGGAGCTGGAAACGCTCGAATCGCAACTCTTGCAGGCCTCCGCCGAACACGATCTGGCCGCGCGGGTGCTCGACCAGCGGGAAACGCTGGCCGCCGGCGGCGCCCTGCCCGAACGGGACCTCTTCATCGCCCGCGCCAACCGTCGCGAAAAGTCCGCCGAGTTGGCCCTGCTGATGGCCAAGCTTCGCGCCGTCGGCTTGTCGAAGGAGGCGCTGACCGAGGTCATTTTGACCAAAGAGCCGGTCCGCGTGCTGCCGATCGTCAGTCCGATTGACGGCGCGGTGTCGGTGGCCGACCCCCGCGTCGGGCAAACCGTGGAACCGCACGACCACGTTTTCCACCTGGTCGACCGGTCGGCCTTGGCCCTCATCGGCGAAGTGCTCGAAAGCGACATCTGGCGCGTGCGCGAAGGGCAGCCGGTGCGGGTCGTGCTGGCCAGTTTTCCCGATTCACCGCTGACCAACAAGGTGGAGCACGTCGGTCTGAAGCTCAACGCTCAGGAACGCACGATGCACGCGCGCGTCGAAATGGCCAACCCCGACGGCCGCATTCGTCCCGGCATGTTCGGCCGCATGCACATCGAGGTGGCGGAAAAGCCGGAGACGGTCGTCTGCCCCGCCGATGCAGTGATTCGCCACGGCAAGGCGAGCTATGTGTTGCGCGAGCAGGGCCGCAATCACGGGAAGTATCTGCTCACGCGCGTCACGGTCGGCAATCGCGACGACGGGCGAACGGAAATCGTGGACGGGCTTTTTCCGGGCCAGCGCGTGATCAGCGTCGGCACCGTCGAGCTTGCGGCCCTGCTTAACGACGCCTTCACGGTGGCCGATGCCCAGGCGGAGTCGGCGCCCAGTTCACCGCGGGCGACGACGACCACGGCAAGCATCACGCCAACAGGCGCCAAGGGAGAGATCATCGTCGTGCCCGGACGCATCGAGGCGGCCACGAGTCGCAAGCAGTACGCCGCCGCAACGGTCGAAGGCCGCCTGGCAAGCATTCTCGTCGAACGCGGCACGCGCGTGCGCCGCGGCGATGTACTTGCCGAGATCGATAGCTTGCAATTGCGCAATCGCCAGCTCGACATGCTGTCGGCCCTGGTGCGGCTGGAGGTCACTCGGCAGATGCTCGGTCGCTTGAAATCCTTGACCGGCGACCGGTTGGTCGACCGCACGCGCGTCTGGCAGCTCGAATCGGACCAGCGGTCGCTGGAAAACAAGGTGGCTACGCTCGCAAGTCAACTCGACCTGATGGGGCTCGAGCCGGGCGAGATCGAACGTCTGCGGAAAATCGACGTCGGCCAGGCCGATGTTTACGAGAAGATTACGACGTTGTTGCCCGTGCGTGCGCCGGCGGACGGTTGGGTGGTCGAGTTCGAGCTGGGGCTGGGCGAAGTGGTGCTGCCGCTGGAGCGGCTCTTCGAGTTGCAGGATCTCTCTCGAGTCTGGGTGCAAGCTTACGTGCCCGAGGGCGATGCCGGCCGCGTCGGCGTCGGCCAAGAGGTGACGGTCACGGTGGCAGGCGATCCGACGTTTCGCGCGCGTGGCACGGTGACGCGCACGAGTCCGGAGGTATCGGCCACGGACCGCGTGCTGGCCGTTTGGGCCGAGTTGGATAACTCGCAGTTGCGCTTGCGCGAAGGAATGTTGGCGACCGTGGCCATCGAAGTCGACGACAAGAGCCAGTGGCCGGTGGCGAAGGAGTAGTGGTTAGTGGTTAGTGGTTAGATGAGAGATGAGAGCTGAGGGCGGCAACTCGTAAGGTGGGACCAGCGAGCTTGCGAGCGCCGGCCCACCGTGGACGACGTCCCTATTTAATCAACCACCCGCTTCAATGCCAAACTGAGGTGCCGTAGCGTTCTCGGATATGTCGAAAACAGGCTTCCTCGTTGGGCGACCAATGGAGAGTTTGGCATTGAAGCGGGTGATTGTATTTAATCCTCGCCCCTTAACGTAGGCGACGTCGCTTACGGTGGGCCGGCGCTCGCAAGTTCGCTGGTCCCACCCTACGGCCACGTGCTGGTCGCCGCCACCCAATCCAAAATCGAAAATCCAAAATCCAAAATTAGGCCATGTTCAACGCCCTCATTTCCTTCTCGCTCAAAAACCGCTCCGGCGTCGTCGTGGTGGCGGTCGTGCTGTTGTTGTTCGGCGGCTATCAGGCGGCCCAACTGCCGGTCGACGTGTTTCCCGATCTCAACCGGCCCACGGTCACCATCATGACCGAGGCGCACGGGCTGGCGCCGGAAGAAGTCGAGACGCTCGTCACGTTTCCGATCGAATCGGTGATGAACGGCGCCACCAACGTGCAGCGCGTCCGCTCGGCGTCGGCGGTCGGATTGTCGATTGTGTGGGTGGAGTTCGACTGGGGCACCGACATTTTTACCGACCGGCAGATCGTGCTGGAAAAGCTGCAGCTTGCCCGCGGCCGCTTGCCCGATTCGGTCACGCCGCTGATGACGCCGATCGCGTCGATCATGGGCGAGATCATGATCGTCGGCGTGCAGTCCACCGGCAAGACCACGCCCATCGAGCTGCGCACGCTGGCCGATTGGACGATCCGCCCGCGGATTCTGGCCGTTCACGGCGTGGCCCAGGTGGCGGTGATGGGCGGCGAACTGAAGCAATACCAGGTGCTCACCTTGCCCACGCGGCTGGCCGAATATGGCGTCACGCTCGACGAGCTGACACGGGCGGTTCAACAGTCGAATGCCGTGTCGGGCGGCGGTTTCTTGCTCTCGCACGAGCGTGAGACGTTGATCCGCATCGTCGGCCGGGCCACCAGCTTGGACGACCTGGAAGACACGGTGGTCGTCGACCGCGACCCGGTGCCCGTCACCGTCCGGCAGGTGGCCGATGTGCGATTGGGCGGCCCGGTGGCGCGCGGCGACGGCAGCGTCGAGGCCCATCCGTCGGTCGTGCTTACGATCCAGAAGCAGCCCAAGGCCGACACGCTCGTGCTCGACCGGCAAATCGAAGAAACCGTCGAAGAGATGCGCAAGACGCTGCCGGCCGATGTGGTGATCGACACGCGCGTCTTCCGCCAGGCCAGCTTCATCGAGGCCGCCATTCGCAACGTGGTGGAAGCCATCCGCGACGGGGCCATCTGGGTCGTCGTCGTTCTGTTTCTCTTTCTGTGGAACCTCCGCACGAGCGTCATCACGCTGGTCGCGATTCCTCTGTCGATCGTCATCACCGCGCTGATCTTTCGGGCCTTCGGCGTGACGATCAACACCATGACGCTGGGCGGCCTGGCGGTCGCCATCGGCGAGTTGGTCGACGATTCGATCGTCGATATCGAGAACATCTATCGCCGCCTGAAGGAGAACCGCCAATTGCCGCAGCCCGATCATCCGCTGCGCGTGATCTTTCACGCCTCGGCCGAGGTCCGCAACAGCATCGTCTTCGCCACGCTGATCGTGGTGCTGGTGGTGCTGCCGCTGTTCTGGTTGTCGGGCCTGGAGGGGCGGCTGTTCGCGCCGCTGGGTCTGTCGTATCTGGTCACGCTGCTGGCGTCGCTGGTCGTCTCTTTGACGGTCACGCCCGCCCTGGCGGCCTACCTGCTGCCCAATGCGTCGTTTCTGGACCACGCCCACGATCCGTTGGTGGTCCGATGGCTGAAATGGATCGACAGGCGGCTGTTGCACCTGACGCTGCGGCACGCTTACGTGGTGCTGTCGGCGGTCGCGGTGCTCGTGGCAGTCAGCGTGGCGGCGATCTATTGGATGGGGGGCGAGTTCATGCCCGACTTCAATGAAGGCACGTTGACCATCGAATCGAGCGCTCCGCCGTCGGTCAGCCTGGAGGAATCGAACCGCGTCGGCACGCTGATCGAGAAGATGCTGATGGACGTGCCGGAGGTGACCAACGTCTCGCGGCGCACCGGCCGGGCGGAGCTCGACGAACACGCCGAACCGGTCGGCCATTCGGAGTTCGACGTAGGGCTGCTGGCGCCCGAAATACCCAAGCCCGGCTTTGGGTACGCCGTGGTGCGGGCCGTGCCCGGTCTGCACCGCTTCGGGGTCGATCGCCAGGGCCGCTCGCGCGAAGAGATTCTGGCCGACATCCGCGACCGGATCACGGAAATGCCCGGCGTCGCGGTGAACATTGGCCAACCCATCTCGCACCGGCTGGAGCACATGACCTCCGGCATTCGCGCGGCGATTGCGGTCAAAGTGTTCGGCGCCGATCTCGATATCCTCCGCGAAAAAGCACGGGCGGCCGAGCAGTTGATGGCCGCCGTGCCCGGCGTCACCGACCTCTACATCGAGCAGCAGGTCGAGATTCCGCAAGTGCGTGTCACCGTGAAACGCGACGAAGCGCGGCGCTATGGCCTGACGCCGGCGCAAGTGGCCCGTGCCCTGGAGACCGCCTTTCAAGGACGGACGGTTTCGCAGATTCTCGAAGGGCAGCGGCTGTTCGACCTGGTGGTCTGGTTCGATCCGGCCGCCCGGCACGACATCGAGTTGATCCGCTCTACTCCGCTGAGCATCCCTTCCGGCGGGCGCGTGGCGTTGGGCACGGTGGCCGAGGTAGCCGAAACGACCGGCCCCAACACGATTCATCGCGAGAACATCGTGCGGCGGATCGTGGTGCAGTGCAACGTGGCCGGCCGCGACCTGACGGGCGTAGTCAACGACATCCGTCGCGCGGTGAGCGAGAATGTAGCGCCGACGCTGCCGACCGGTTACTTCATCGAATACGGCGGCGAGTTCGAGAACCAGCGCGACGCACAGACCCGCCTCATGGTGCTGAGCTTGTTTTCCGCGTTTGGCATTTATTGCCTGTTGGTCAAGTGCCTCGGTTCGTGGCGTGGCGCGGTACAAGTGATGGCCAACATTCCGCTGGCGGCGATCGGCTCGGTGGCCGCGCTGCTGTTGACCAACTGGCCTTCGGCAGACGCCTTGGCCGCCGTGCCTTGGTGGGACTGGCCGCGCGTCTGGATCTCGGCGACGACCTTGTCGCTGGCGCACTGGGTCGGCTTCATTACGCTGGTGGGCATTGTTTGCCGCAACGGCATCATGATGATCTCGCACTACATTCACTTGATGCGCTACGAAGGCGAGCAATTCAGCGAGCAGATGATCATCCGCGGCAGCTTGGAGCGGCTGGCCCCCGTGCTGATGACCGCGGCCACGGCCATCATCGGCCTGGTGCCGCTGGCCTTGGGCGCCGGGCAAACCGGCAAGGAGATTCTGCACCCCTTGGCCGTGGTGGTGATCGGCGGGCTGATCAGCTCCACGCTGCTCGACCAGATCGTCACGCCGGCGCTGTTCTACAAATTCGGCCGGAAGGTCTACGAGCACAGGGTCGAGGAGGAGGTGGTGTTCTAGGCTGCGCGAGGCGCTGTTGTTGCAAATTGACACGCGCTTCTAGTGGTCATCTTTGGCCCGCCCGTCGCCGGGCATGGTGCTAGGCCGCGGGGGAGTCGAAATTGACCGAGGGGCTTGTCGAGCCGAGTTGCAACAGCGTACATTTTTTCATGGAGGCGCCGTTTCCTGACGTGTTACAGCGCCGAAGCGTGACGTAGGGCGCGTCTTTTCGCTTGTGTCCCTCAATTCTTCCCCAACCGCCGGTACTTCTCCTGGTATTTTTCCCAGAGACGCTGCTGGCGGTTGTTGAGGTCGATGCGGCGGCCGGCGATGAAAGCCAGGCTGACCTGCGAAGGCGTTTCCAAGGGATCGCCGTCGCTCACGAACAACGTGGCGTCTTTGCCCGCCTCCAACGAACCAAGGCGGTCGGCGACTCCGAGAATCTGGGCGGGATAGAGCGTGACGGCCTTCAAGGCTTCGTGGGGCGGAAGGCCATAAGCCGCGGCCGTGCCGGCGTGATAGGGAAGATTGCGGACCATCGAGGCCCGATCGGCGCTGGCGAGGCAGAACTTCACGCCCAACTCGTGCAGCCGGGCAGGCACGGTGTAAGGGGCATCGAACCCGTCGTCGTGGCGGCGAGGCAGGCGGTGCGTGCCGGCAACGATCACCGGCACATCGAGCTGTTTGAGCAGGTCGGCGCAGTGCGGCGCATCATAACCGCCCAAGAGGATCACCTTCACGCGCTCCCGCGCGGCGAAGGCCAGGGCCGACTGGATCTGCTGGATCTCGTCGGCGTCGATGATCAACGGCACCTTGCCCTCCAGCACCGGAACGAGCGCTTCCCACCGCGCATTGAAGTCGGGCGCGGCCCCTTTGCCGTTGGCGCAGGCGCGGCACGCAGTGGCATAGTTTCGCGCTTCGTCAAACGCCTGACGGATCTCTTCCAATGCCTTGTCGCGGGCCACGAGCTGCTCTTGGGCCTTCATCTCTTGCCACCAGGTGTGGATCGGCGCCATCTGCGGCCAGCGCATGTGGACGCCCACCACCGGCTTGATGGTCATCTCTTCCCAGGTCCAGCCGTCGAGGCCGATCAGGGCCGACGCGCCTGAAATCAAGCCTCCGCCGGGCACCGACAACACGCTCAGCACGCCGGACGTGCGTGCCACCGGAATCAGCTCGCTGTCGGCATTGACCGCAACCTGCGCCTTGGCGTTGGAATTGATGCGGCCAGTCTCGGTATGGTCGTTCGTTGCCCGGACCATGGGAATCTCCATCAGCCCCAGGTGCGTATAACCATCGATCATGCCGGGGTAGACGTGTTTGCCTTGCACGTCGATCTTCTCGGTGTTGCCGGGCAAGACCACCTCGCGGCCGACCGCCACGATCTTGCCGGCGTCGAAGAGCAGCACGCCGCCTTCGATGGCCGGGCCGGATACCGGATGGACGGTGCCGCCGACCAAGGCGATGGGGTGATCTTGCGGCAGACCGGGAACTTCGGGCGAGGCAAAAGCTATTTGTGCGGCCAAGGCAAGGCACAGGCCGGCTATGCATTGGGCGTAAGGTGGGACCAGCGAGTCTTGGCTCGTGCTGGCCCACCGTAATCGACTCAATCGCTGCATGAATTCCTCGCTGCTATCGGTGGGCCGGCGCTCGCAAGCTCGCTGGTCCCACCTTACAAAGAAAAACTACTCCTCACTCTCATCGTGATCGCGGCCGTGCTCGCAGAACACGTCCTCGCGCGGGTACAGCTCGCGGCGGTCGTCGTCGAGGCCCTCCGGCTCTTCGTTCGATGCCAACACGCGTTGAATCAGCGCGGCACGCATGCGGTCGCCCTCGGCGCGGCGGGCCGCGTCGTCGGCGCGGTCGAAATAGCGGCGGCCGTCGATCCAGGTCTGCTCGCAACGGGCGTAGCTCGAAAGCGGCGCACCGCTCCACACCGCCAGGTCGGCGTCTTTGCCGATCTCCAGCGAACCGACCCACTTGTCGATGCCAAGCTGCCGGGCCGGGTTCAGCGTGACGAACTTGAGCGCTTCCGGCGGCGGCACGTTGCCATAACGCACGGCTTTCGCGGCTTCGAGGTTCAATCGCCGGGCAAGCTCTGGATCGTCGGAGTTGAACGACACGACCACGCCTGCCTGGTGCATCAACGCGCCGTTGTAAGCGATGGCGTCGTAAACCTCGAACTTGAAGGCCCACCAATCGGAAAAGCTCGATGCCCCCGCGCCGTGGCGCGCGATGACGTCGGCCAGCTTGTAGCCCTCCAGAATGTGCTGCAGCGTTCCGACCTTGACGCCGAACTCTTCGCAGGCCCGCAGGAAGGCCAGAACCTCGTCCTGCCGATAGCTGTGGCAGTGGACCAACCGCTTTCCTTCGAGCACCTCGGCCAGGGCTTCCAGCTCCAGATCGACGCGGGGCGGCAGGCCGGCGGGTTGTTCTTTCCACTGCTGCTGGCGGCGGCGATAGTCGCGGGCCGCGCGGAAGGCGTCGCGCACAAGCTGCTCCACTCCCATACGGGTCTGCGGATAGCGGGTCTTGAACTGATCGCCCCAGTTGCTCTGCTTGACGTTTTCGCCCAAGGCGAACTTGATGCCCGGCGGCGCGTCGGCGAACTTCATGTCATCTGCCAGCGCACCCCAGCGGAGCTTGATGACCTGGTTCTGCCCTCCGATCGTGTTGGCCGAGCCGTGCAGGATGTTGGAGGTGGTCACGCCGCCGGCCAACTGGCGATAGATCTGAATATCGTTCTGGTCGATGAAATCGCCGATGCGGGCCTCGGCGGTGATGGTCTGGGCCTGCTCGTTGATGCCGCCGTCGGTGGCCACGTGCGAGTGGCAATCGATGATGCCCGGCGTGAGGTGCTTGCCGGCCAGGTCAATAATCACAGCGCCGTCGGGCACGGTCACGTCGAGACCGACCGCGGCGATTCGTCCCTCGGCGACGACGAGCGTGGCGTCGTTGAGAACGCCGGCCGGTCCGCTGGTCCAGATCGTGGCGTGTTGAAAGGCGACGGCCTTGGGCTGTTCGGGCTGCCCGGCTACGCCAAAGGCGCCCAGCGGATAGTTCACAGCGAAGAGTGCGGATTTGGCCGCCTCGGCACCCTCCGGCTTCGATGCACCATCGTCCGTGGGCGCCGCTTTTTCATCGGCAGGCGGGCGATAGACGGCGGTGCGCTTGGCGCGAATCGTCGATGTCGAGCCGTCCGGCCAGACGACAAAGCCCAGCCATGATGGCTCAGCCGCTGACGAATCGCTCGACGAGACGGTGGCGCTAAGCTGTACGATACCTTGCCAGCCGAGCGGCCCGGCCTGGAAGTGGCCGCTGAAGTGCGACGCCTCCAGCACGGCCCGTGTGAGCGAAGCCTCGCGGTCGCCGCGCTTGATCTTGCCGGTCAGCTTGGCGGGCTCGCCGTCGAGTTCGACCGTGAGTGTTTCGGTGCCGCCGTCGGGCTTCGACAATTGCAATTGCCACGTTCCTCGCATTTCTAGGAGCGGTGTGGCGTCGATCTCGTAACGGCGACCGTCGATCCACGTCTCGCAAATTTTGCTTTCGACGTCGAAGATGTCGCCGTTGCAGATCAGAAAACTGGCCTGCTTACCGGCTTCGAGTGTGCCCAGCCGCTTGTCTACGCCGAACAGCTCGGCGGGCGTTACCGTCAGCGCTTGCAAGGCCGAGTCGCGCGCCAGCCCGTGTTCGACTGCTTTGCGGACGCCCGACAAGAACGAGCCGGGATCGCTTAGCCCGTGCGACGTGAAAGCGATTTTCACGCCCGCCGAGTCGAGCCGGCCGGGGTTCTCCGGGGCAATGTCCCAGTGCATCAACCGATCCAGCGGCACCGACATGGCGGCTTCGGGCGTCGTCACGCGGGGCGGCTTAGGAAAGTTGACGGGCAGCACCACCGGCAGACCGGTCTGTTTGATGGCATCGAGCCGGCGATATTCGCGGCCCGACCCCCGCACAATCGCCTGCAAGCCGAACTCATCGGCGACCTGCATTGCCCGCAGAAAGTACAGCTCGTCGGCGGCCTGAAACATGACGGGGGCTTTGCCGACCACGAACGGCTGCAAGGCGGAGAGCGCATCGTTGCGCTCGGGCCGGGCCATGCCGCTCTGGCTATCGAAGCACTTCCAGGCATCGGCGTACCAGCGTGCGTCATAGAATGCCTGGCGGACCAATGCCATGGCGCCCATCGGCGACATGGGATAGTTGTCGAGCGCCCGTTGGGCCGGCGTGAGCATCAGGTGCAGGGCCACCTGGCTTTTCAGGATCGTGCGGCCGCCGGGTTCATCGCCCAGCGACACCAGGGCACTGGTGCCCTTGACGACTCCAACCGAAGGCGCCACCAGCCGGGCAGTGATTCCCTGTCCGCGCAGCTTCTTGTTCGCCTCGGCATCGAGCGTATAGCGGGCGTCGGCGCTCGTCTGCGGTACGACGTGCTTGTTCCAATAGGCCGCGCCGTGCTGCTCCGATGGGCCCAGCCGCGAGGCTTCGGCCGACAGCTCGGAGTAGGCGTCGATGAAGCCGGGATAGATCGTCTTGCCATCGAGCTTCCAGACCCTGGCATCGGCGGGCGGCTCAAGATCGGCGCCGACGGCGATCACGACGCCATCGCGGACGACGAGCGTTCCGCGATCGAGCACTTTGCCCGGCGCGGTCACGATGCGTGCGCCGGTGAAGGCATGGGCGGCGGTCGCACCCTCGCGCAGCCCGGCCGGCGGCGCCGTGGAGGGCACGGCCGCGAACATGCTCGTTACCGTTGCCGGGATCAGCAAAGCGACAACACCAAATGCCAGCAAGGCTTGTTTCTTCATAAAAGTCGAACCAACCGGTGTGAATGGATCTAACCTCGAAAATACTTGATGGCCGGGTAGAGTTCCAGTCACACGGTCGGGCAAACCTGCGAAATGCGTTTTGACCGCAGAACGCGGCCGCCGTTAAGCATAGGCAGCCATCGTGCCGATGGCAGAACGAGGAAGCGCTCTCCAAGGGGGCCATCCGATGCCTGCCGGCACAATGAACGATGTTCTATCGTTGCTCGACGCCCATTATGAGGCGTTCTTCAGCGCCAAACCACATGCGGACAAGACGGGTCACCCCGTTCCTTGCGACACTCGTGCGTGGTCGCAGATTTTGATCAGCCTGCTGACCGGCATCAACGGGCGTCGACGGGAGAAAGGCGCCGATTTTGTCGACGGATCGGACGTCAAGGCTGCTTGTTGTTGGGGTGCAATCGACACGCCGCGCTTTAACGGCGCGATCCCTGCCGGGCGGCTGAGCACCACGTCGCGGAAAGCCGAAAACCTGACCGCGTTCGACAGCATGCCGTTCCTCTTCTTCGTTCTTTGGGACGACGATACCGACGCTCATCCGCGCTGTCGTATCTGGTGCGTGCGCCCCCGCCAGGACCGAGTTTTCCGGAAGATGTGCGCCAAATGGTACAGGCAACGAGCAACGGGCGAGATCAAAAGCACCAACTTTCAGTTGCATCCACCGCGATTCCGCGACGATGACATCTTTCGCAACAAATGCGGAAATCTCGCGTACCCGCTTCTGTTCACCGCGATCCGCAAAGAAAACGGGTTCGAGTGCCTGCGTTATGACCCGGCCGCGCTTGAGCAGGGCAAATGCACGTTGGCTCCAGACTGAAATCGGCATCTCTGCCTACCATTCAAATCCGGGATCCCCCTGCTGAATCTTTTCATAGGCACGGGCTTCGCGCAGTCGTCTGGCATAATGTAACTCCCGCCACGAAATGTAGTCGGCGAGTTGTTCCGTCATCTCGACCTTGTTGACGTTTACCGACAACACGCGGTCTTTGGGAACTCGTTGCCGGCTGGACGATGTGCCCTTCGCCATAGCCTGCACGGTTTGCGATACGCTGGGGTGATGCAAGGCCAAAGAGATTCGCCAGGCATCATCGGGCTTTTTCGGCCTCAGCACCACGAATTCCGCGCTGCATGACCACGATCCAGGCAACTGCGGCACGACGGCCACGCGCCAGATTCTCGGGTTCATGCACGATACCAGAATATCGCCTGGCCGGCATGCCAGTCCTCGTGAAAGTGGCTGATTCTTGCTGGCTGCGACGATGTCGATGAGCCCCGTCCCGTCGACGTCTAACACCGACACGTGAAACCGCTCTGGGGTTCGATTGCCATCGTCAGTCTGGAAGACGCGGACCATATCGACAACATCGCCGAGAACGGGTCCCGTGCTTGACGAGCCATTCGTAGCCGCGTGCATAAGCCTTGCGGCCACGAACGACTCGTGTTCCTGCCAGCAGGCAACCGTACGGCCAAGCACTGGCCGCGGCGAGCCGAACTCGTCAGCAATTCGCGTAAGATCGTTGCCTTGTGGGTCGTCCGCCCGCTTCTTGCCGCGCTTCAAGAAGCCGACGTGATGAGCGACCGCGACATAGAGCCGTTTCTTCTTCGATTCTTCCAACTTTTGCGCCACGAGAAACGAGGTCTTCGCCACAGTGCCGCCCAGCGAGAAAGTCGCCGTCGGCAGCGAGACGATGGCCGCCAAGTGAATCCACGTGTTGCGGAATCGCTCGTAAACCATCAGCGCTTTCTTGAAGTCGTCGGACTGCACGACTCCATCGGGAAGCACAATGGCCAGAGAACCGCCGGGAGCGAGGAGATCAAGATTGCGAAAGAAGAACAACTCAGAGGGATCGGCACTATCGCTGGAGCCTCGCATGCCGATCGCCGTGAGGATCTCGCAGGGGATCGACTCGGAAAGCTCCTTGTTCCAGCGATACTTGCCTGCGCCAAAAGGTGGATTGGTTGCCAACAGCAGAAACTGGCTCCGCAATGAGCCAACCTGCGGGGCGATCAACGAATCGCCGACGCGCTCGAACGACGGCTGCATGCCGTCGAACAGAAAGTTCAGCTTGCCCAGATCGACCGCCATGAGCGACTGGTCGAAAAGCCGCGCCGCGTTCTCCAGTCGGTTCCGGGAAACTCCGGCAGCCTCCAACCGGCGAGCAATCGCATACACGAACCGGCCTGTGCCGCCGCAGATGTCGCCGAAAAGCAACCGCTCCTCGCCGCCTAGCCGGTCGAGTGCCTTATCGCCGGCGACCTTGAGGAGCATATCGACCATCGGAAATACGACTTCCTCCGGCGTGAGGAACGTTCCCAGCCCCTCGCCGCCCTCGAACTTGCCTCGCAACAGCGTGTTGAACACAAGGCCCAAGCTGTCGGACTTGTTTGTCAGCCGGCATACGTCGTGTACAGCCTCCAGCACCCGTGGAACATGTTCCTCACATTCTGCGACGACTGCGGAAAAGTCGAAGTCGTCGGTGGGAAACAGCCCGTTCATCGAAGACCGAAGGTCGCCGTATCTGTGACAAAGATCGGCCGGCGATGAAGTCCGGCCAACCAGTTTGGCGACGCAAAGGCACCTGGAAATGAAAAACAGCGTCTTGGAGACGGGTTTCAGCGACGTGCGCGCGTAAACGTAGTCGGCCACGTCCAAAAGGATGCGTTCGGCTTCGACGAGCAGTCGCTGCTCGTCCGTGCCGTTATCATTATCGAACAACGTGGGTTCGAAAGTGCGAAGCCGCGCTTTGTTTCGCGTAGCGGTGGTTGTCATCGTGTCGCTCCTTCCCTGGGTCATTCGCCCATCATAAGGCGACGAACGTTCAGGAGCAATCGGGGCGCAACGTGGGCGGGGCCGGCCGCAGGATTTGAGCGGCCGCTAAAGTTGACGATTTCGGCTCAATCGGCCCAGGCGTTATGGCCGACAAAGCAGAAGAGGTGCTTTCGGCCTTTGAGCCAGATTCCTTAAAGTTCTCAGCCTCATGCTACGACTCGCAAGCATTCTGACCGTGGCTATGCTGCTCGCTTGCGGCCCGCTCGCCGCTGGCCGCAAGGCCCAAGCTCAACAATTGATTGGGCTCAGCGATGAAATCATCCTCCTTTCCAAGGGCCAGACCAAGAAGCGGCAGGCGAAGCAACAGTCGGCCGCGGGCGCGGCGCCGGGCGCCGGCGAAAATCCGTTTCTGCATGAGCCGGGCGGACGCGGCCGGGGACTGGAACAGCATGCCGATCCCTCGCGATCGACGGTCCATTTTCGCGGCGGATCGGGCAGTGCCTTGTCGTCCATCTCCGCGCCCCCTCCGCAGATCATTCGGTCGTCGGCCCCGCTGGGCGCCACGCGTCCGCAGATGAAGGCCGAGGCGTTGCCGCCCTTGTATGGCCCGCTCGAATTGCCGCCCGGCGACGTCGAAGGCCCGCCTGACGGTCTGACGCTCGATCAGGCCATCGAGCGGCTGGTGCGTTTCAACCCCGACCTGCGGGCCAAGTCGTACGAGATTCCGCAAGCCAGGGCCGATGTGATCACCGCGGGCCTGCGCGGGAATCCGTTCTACTTCTTGTCGGGGGGCGGCTATCCCTACGCGCCCTATTCCCAAACGAGGCCGGGAGGAACGAACTACGGAGTCACTGTGGTCCAACCGGTCGATCTGAACCATAAGCGACGCGCACGCGCCGACGCCGCACGGGCCGCCGTCAACGTGCTCGAAGCCCAGTATCAGAACGCCGTGCGGTTGGCGATCGACGACCTCTATAACACGTTCCTCGATGTGGTCGTGGCGCGCGAAACCATTCGCTACGCCGAGGCCAGCCTGGCCGGCTCAGCGAAGCTGCTCGAGACCGCCGAGGTCCAGTTGCAGGCCGGCGCCATCACCGAGCCGGACTATCTGAACATCGCCATCCAGCACGACGCCGCGGCCATCGGGCTGGACCGGGCACAAACGCAATATCAGCAGGCCAGGCATGCGTTGGGCATGATGTTGGCGTTCCCGCCCGAAATGGCGGACCAACTTGAGGTGCGCGGGCTCATTCGCGACACAGCCCCTCCGCCGCCGAATCGCGACGAACTCGTGCGGACCGCCCTCAACCTTCGGCCCGACGTGGCGGCCTTCCGCTTGGGGATCGCCCGAGCGCAAGCCGACCTGCGCGTGAACCGCAAAGAGGTGATCGAGGACGTGTTTGTCATCTACTCGCCCTACCAAACGCAGAGCAACCAGGCGATCGGCGGCCAGACCGCAAACAGCTTCTCCTTCGGCCTGCTGGGAACGATTCCGCTCTTTAACCGAAACCAAGGGGACATCCGCCGGGCACAATACAACGTGACTCAAACACGCGTCGGGCTGGCCGCGGCCGAGCGGCAGGCGATTGCCGAAGTCGATCGGGCACTGCTGGAGTATCAGGCCAGCCGCAAGTCGGCCGAGCGGCTGGAGAAGGTGATCTTGCCGCACTCGGAGCGGGCACGCCAAGGCGTGATCGAGCTTTTCAGACATAAAGAAAAGAGCGGCATCGACGTGCTCGAAGCTCAGCGGCAACATAACGAGTTTGTCCGCCAATATCGCGACGCCGTCATCGCTCATCGCCGCGCCATGCTGCGGCTCAACACCGTGGTCGGCCAGCGGGTTTTGCCGTAGCGTCGGCTGCAAAACGGACGTCGTGAGAAGGAATCAGGCGTCAGGCATCAGGCACGGTCCTCCTTCTTTCGCGCCTGATGCCTGACACCTGACGCCTGACGCCTGGTATCGGTGGGCCGGCGCTCGCAAGCTTGCTGGTCCCACCCTACGCGCGCTGCATTGCCCGTTTTGACTGTCATAACCGAAAAAGGAGAGTCCATGAGCTATCGTCCGCAGAGCGAGCCGGAACCGGGCCGCGAAGAAGTCGACCGATTCAGCGGACCGGTGTTGTTGGAGTTTGGGGCCGCGTGGTGCCCTCACTGCCAGGCCGTGCAGCGCGAATTGGCCGCCGCGCTGGAATCGCTGCCGGCCGTCAGACACATCAAAATCGAGGACGGCAAAGGCAAGCCGCTGGGCCGTTCATTCCGCGTCAAGCTCTGGCCGACGTTGGTCTTCATGCGTGACGGGCAGGTGCTGAGACAAGTCTCGCGGCCAAGTTCCGACGAACTCCGCGAAGGGATGTCGCTATTCAAGGAATAGCGATCTGTAGGGAACGCCCTCAGTGGTGTTCCGTGGTTCGGTCGTTGTCGAATCCGTCGGTTGACTGCGGAACACCACGGAGGGCGTTCCCTACAGATGCCAGGCTTCCATAAGCCGCCGTTGTGGCGGTCGTCCAAGGGGTTTATACTCACGCCCCCACTCCGCCGGCGGCACGCGCATGGAAACCTCGTTGCACCGAGAGCTGAAGCGGCTTTATGCCGACCCGGCCAATCTGCGCATGGAGGTGCGGCACGGCCATTATCGCATCGATGCGGTGCGCGACGGCGAGCTGGTGGAGATTCAACACGGCTCGCTGTCGGCCATTCGCAACAAAGTGGCCGCGCTTTTGAGCGACCATCGCGTGCGGGTGGTCAAGCCGATCGTGGCCGCCAAGCTGTTGGTCAAGCGGTGCCGCAAGAACGGCCGCGTCACCGAGCGCCGGTTGAGTCCCAAACGCCAGACGTTGCTGGCGTTGTTCGACGAGTTGGTCTACTTCACCAAAGTGTTTCCGCATCCGCGGCTCACGCTGGAGGCCGTGCTGGTCGAGACCGAAGAATGGCGCTATCCGGGTCACGGACGGCGGCGACGCTGGCGGGCCGGCGATTTCGTGGTCGAAGACCAAAAGCTCGCAGCCGTGCTCGACTCCTGCCGCTTGCAGACGCCCGCCGACCTGCGTAGGTTGCTCGACTGCGAGTTGCCCGAAACATGGCAGACCGTCGATCTGGCGGCGGCACTCGATGTGCCACGGCACGTTGCTCAGCGGATCGCCTATTGTCTGCGCGAGACGGGCGCGGCGCAGGCGATCGGCAAGTCGCGAAATGCCGTCGTGTATCGCTGGCCGGATTTCACCAGCGCTGGCAAGGCAGCCTGAGTAGCCCGCTTGCTCCGCAAGCGGAAGGGCGTGGCACTGGCGTTGGATCGCCCATACGGTGGAGGATCCAAGCGATTGGAGGGTTCCGCTCACGGAGTGAGCGGGCTACGTTCTTCAATCACGCCCAAAGGTTGCCCGACGACGATCGGTTCGTCGTCGCGCACCAACTTTTGCGTCAGCACGCCGCTGGCGGGCGCCGAGAGATCGACCGTCACTTCGCCGGCCAGCACTTCCAGCAGGCGGTCGCCTTCCGTCACCTCGCTGCCGCGCCGCACCAGCCATACGCTGGCCACGAGCTGCCGATCGGGAAGGCCCAGGTCGGGCAACGCCAGCACGTGCCGCGCCGCAGACATCTCAGCTCGCCTCCGCCATGTCACGCGCATGGTAGCTCGATCGCACGAAGGGTCCGCTGGCCACCTGCCAAAAACCGAGCTGCCGGGCCATCCGCCCCAGCTCGTCGAACTCGTCGGGCGGCAGATACCGCTCGACCGGCAGGTGCTTGCGCGACGGCTGCAAGTATTGGCCGAGCGTCAGCAGATCGCAGCCGGCGTCGCGCAAGTCGGCCAGCGCGTCGAGAATCTCCTCCCGGCTTTCGCCCAGGCCCAGCATCAGGCCGCTCTTGGTCTTGATCCGCGGGGCAAGCCGCTTCACCCGCCGCAGCAGTTCGAGCGTCCAGCGATAGTCGCTCTTGGGTCCGCGCACCCGACGATAGAGCCGCGGCACGGTTTCCGTATTATGGTTAAACACTTCGGGCAGGCTCGCCACCACGCGCTCGACCGCGCCCGGCTTACCGAGAAAATCAGGCGTCAGCACTTCAACCGCCGCGCCGGTCCGCTGGCGAACCGCCAGCACACAGCGATAAAAGTGTTCCGCGCCGCCGTCGGCCAGATCGTCGCGCGTGACCGAGGTGATGACCACGTGCTTCAGCCCCAGGCGGAAAGCCGCTTCGGCCAGCCGCTCCGGCTCGTCGATTTCCAGCGGTTGCGTCGGGCCGCGCTCGACGGCACAAAAACCGCAGGGCCGCGTACAGACGTTGCCCAGCACCATGAAGGTGGCCGTCTTCTGCGAATAGCACTCCATGCGGTTGGGGCAACGGGCATTGTCGCAAACGGTTTCCAGCCGCAGCTCGTCGAGCAACCGGGCCGTGAAATGGTCGGCGTTGCCCAACGGCACATTTCGCTTCAGCCAACGCGGCAGCCGCATGGCCGGCGCGTCGGCGGGCTCATCCAACACGGGCAGGGTAAACATGGCTTGCTCCGTGACGCGGCCGAAACAGCGGATGTCCCGAATAGACGTGATAGCGGTCGCAGCCAAACGCTTCCGAAAGCCGCCGCACCACGGCCTCGCGCATGCCCGCCATGCGGACGGGCCGGCGGCGGTCGGCGGCCAGCGAAGTCATCGGGCTGAGGTCGATCGGATCGCTCTGGACCCAACGGAAGGGATAGAGTGCGGGCGAGACGTTGATGTAGGCGCCGTAGTAGCTGACCCAATTCTTGACCGCCGCGGCCACGGCTACCACTTGCCCGGTGTGCGCCCACAAACCAAACCGGCCCGGCCTGACATCGGCCTGGCAGCTCACGTCGGCCAGGGCGGCCGCCAGTCCTTGTTGCAGCCGCTGGAGGAAGCCGCCCACGCTCAGCGACCATTTCTCCAGCGGCACGATGGGATAGACGGCGAGCTGGCCGGGGGCGTGGACCAGGCAGCCGCCGCCGCGGTTCGTCCATCGCACGTCGATCTGCCGGCTGACCAGCTCGTGATGGCTCAAATGAATGTGCGACCGCGAACCTTGGCGGCCGACGGTGACGACGAGCGGATGCTCGCAAACCAAGAGGGCGATGTTGCCGCAGTTGCTGCCCGACGCCTCATACACCAGCCGCTGCTGAAGCGACAGGCAGGCGTCGAACTCGACCCGCCCGAGTAGATGCGCTTCGACGGTGGGTCGCAGCACGGTTTGTCGGGCGTCGGGTGACATAGAAACGTCTGTGTGCAAAAGGCTGAAATCGGCACTCTTCGGACCGCGTCGTTGCCGAACGGATTAGGCAGGTCCGGCCGAGCGTAAAAGACTGCATGGTCGTGGTCTCACCGCCATCGTGGTCGATTCTTGAGTTTAGCAGGCCCGCGCGAACGGGCCAAGATCGGCAGGCGGCTCTCGGTAACGCTGGGCCTGTGCTTGCAAACGCGTGTTCCGGCCCAGTGCTTTGTCAGTCGTCGATTGATGGTGGCTGGGGCAGAGCTTGGCCTGCTACCACCGCGACCATCAGAATACGCCCTGCGGCCAAGCGATGCCCCGGTGTGACGCGCCGGGGCATCGCTTGGCCGCCGAGCGTGTCCTCAAACCGGATCGGATCTGGCCAAGCTCTGCCCCAGCCACCGACCAGTCGTTTGCGATCCATCGATCAGTCGATCGGTGACAAAGCACTAGGTATCGCGCCGGAACAGCCGCGGATCGATTGCCGGGGGAGCTGGGTCTTGCTCGTGGCGCGGAGTTGGCTCGACCTCGTGATCGTCGCTCGCTTCCACGGCCCAATCGTAAGTGTTGGCCAGGGCCAAGCGGACCGTGCTGGTGATCGTCCTCCGGCTGACCGGCTTCGTGAGGAACGAAAACGCGTCGGCCTCGAACGCCTGCCGCACCAGGCCCTCGTCGGGATGGGCCGAAAGAAGAATGCATGGCAGCCGCGACTTCATCTGCTTGACGATCCGCAACGTTTCCAGCCCGGTCAACCGCGGCATGTGCATGTCGAGCAAAAGCAGGTGAATGTCGCTATGGCGCACGATGTCGAGCGCTTCGGCTCCATTCTCGGCCAGTAGCGTGTGGAATCCTTCCGGCTCGAAAACGCCGCGCAACGTCTCGCGGAAACCGCGGTCGTCGTCGGTAATCAAGATGGAAGCACGCATGGACTGCCTCGCGCCAAACGGGAACGTCATCTCAAGGCTTTCGTCAGGAAGGAGTGGCAGGCGGTAAGAAGATGGAGCAAGTGCGATACCAAATCCTAAGTCGACACGGCAGGCGAGCGTGCTACCATGCGTAACTCTCATGTCCTGCGGTTCTTATATCATGGCTCGAAATGCCGGCAAAGACAACTTGGGGCGAATGGGGCGAGTCCGGCGGGGGCGGAAATAGGAAGCCGCTGCCAATCCGGCAGGCTTGTAACCGCGGCCGACAACCTTATACTGGCCGAAAAGAACCTCACGCGCGAACGCCATCGGCCTTTTCGGGGCCAGTCAAAGGACGACCGAGTTGGAAACCTCACATCAAACCATCCCGCCGGCACCCCAGGCCACGGGCTTTTACGGCCGCCACGAATTCCTGCTCCGCCGGCTGCACTCGCTCAGCGGCATTGTGCCCGTCGGGGCCTATATGTGCATCCACCTGCTCACCAATGCCACGGTGCTGGGCGGGCCGCAGACGTTTCAGGAGAAGGTCGACACGATTCATAGCCTGGGACCGGCCCTGCCCTTCGTCGAGTGGACCTTCATTTTCATTCCGATCATCTTCCATGCCGCCTTGGGCATCGTGCGGGCGGTGAATTGCGAGCCGAACAGCGGCACCTACCGCTACGGCAGCAACGTCCGCTATACGCTGCAGCGCGTGACCGCCTGGATCGCCCTGCTGTTCATCGGCTGGCACGTGTTTCACATGCACGGCTGGTTCCACAACAGCTTCTGGACCGAAAAAGTGGCCCACAATCTGGGCGGCGGCCAGTTCGACCCCGAACACGCCACCTCCACCGCCGCGGCCGCCTTGCAGTCGCTGCTGGTCAAGATTCTCTACACCGTCGGCGTGCTCTCGACCGTCTACCACCTGGCCAACGGCCTGTGGACGTCGGGCATCACCTGGGGACTGTGGACCACGCCCGCGGCCCAGCGGCGGGCCGACTATGTGTGCGGCGCCTTTGGCCTGCTGGTGGCCTTCATCGGCATGAGCGCCCTGTTCGGCATGAGCCGGGCCGACATCGGCGAGGCCCAGGCGATCGAACAGGCCCGCATCGAGCAGCGCGAAGAAATGGCCAAGCGCGTCGAGCAAATCAAGGCGCAGGAAGCGAGCGAGAAGACCGGCGGCGAAACGGCGCAGTTGCCCGCCGACGCGGCGAAGGAATAGGGAGGATGGCCTTCCCAGGCCGTCCCGTAAGAATCCCGTAACAAAGAAGACAAGCACACTGGACGGCCTGGGAAGGCCATCCTCCGGAGAGACGAGAACGGCGATGTCGAAACAGCGAGTATTGATTGTGGGCGGCGGTCTGGCCGGCCTGGCGGCGACGATGAAGCTGGCCGAGTTGGGCGTCGAGGTCGATTTGATGAGCCTCGCGCCCGTCAAGCGCTCGCACAGCGTTTGCGCTCAGGGCGGCATCAACACGGTCAACAACACCACGCGCCAGCAGGGCGACAGCGAATGGCTGCACTTCGACGACACGGTTTACGGCGGCGATTTTTTGCAGCACCAGCCGCCGGTGAAAGAGATGACCGAATGGGGGCCGCGGATCATCGACTTGATGGACCGGCTGGGCGTGCCATTCAACCGCACGGCAGAGGGTTTTCGCGACCATCGCCGCTTCGGCGGCACGCTCTTCAAGCGGACGGCCTTCGCCGGCGCCACCACCGGCCAACAGTTGCTCTACGCGCTCGACGAGCAGGTGCGGCGATGGGAAGGGGAAGGCCGCGTCGTCAAGTATGAGTTCTGGGATTTCCTGGCACCGGTGCTCGACGGCAACGGCATCTGCCGCGGCGCCGTGGCTCAGGACCTGGTGACGATGGAGATTCGCTCCTTTCCGGCCGATGCCGTGCTGGTGGCTTCCGGCGGCTGCGGCCTGATCTACGGCCGCTCGACGATGTCGATGGCCTGCACGGGCAGCGCCGCCGCCCGTTGCTTTCGCGCGGGCGCCAAGTACGGCAACGCCGAGTTCATTCAGGTACACCCGACGGCGGTTCCGGGCGCCGATAAGCTCCGCTTGATGAGCGAGAGCGCTCGTGGCGAGGGGGGCCGTGTCTGGGTGCCGCGGCGGCCGCAAGACCCGCGCGATCCGCGGCATGTGCCCGAAGCCGAGCGATACTACTTTCTCGAAGAGCGTTATCCGAAATACGGCAATCTCGTACCGCGCGACATCGCCACCCGCGAAATCTTCAACGTCTGCACGCAGGAAGGGTTGAGCGTCGAACCGGACCGGATGTGCGTCTATCTCGATCTCACCCACCTGCCGCGGGCCGTGCTCGACCAGAAGCTGGCAGGCATCCTGGAAATCTACGAAAAGTTCCAGGGCGTCGATCCGCGCGACGTGCCGATGAAGATTTTCCCCGCCGTGCATTACTCGATGGGCGGACTGTGGGTCGATTACGAGCGGACTGCGTCGGGCGGGCTGAAAGCCGGCTCGCCGCGGAACCAGGTGACGAACATCCCCGGCCTATATGCCCTGGGCGAATGCGACTATCAGTATCACGGGGCCAACCGGCTGGGGGCCAATTCGCTGTTGAGCTGCATCTTCAGCGGACTGATGATCGCTCCCGGCGTGCAGAACCTGCTCAAGTCGCTGTCGGGCAAGTCGGCTGCCGAGCAGCCTGCGGGCCTCTTCGAGACTGCCCGCAACGATCACCAGCGAGACCACGACCGGCTGCTCAAGCACACGGGTGGCGGCGAAAACCCGTATCTGCTGCACCAGGAACTCGGCCAGGTCATGACCAAGGCCGCCACCGTGGTGCGGCACAACGATGCCTTGCGAGAGGCTTATGGGCAAGTAAGCGAGTTGGCCGAACGGGTCGAGCGCTGCTCGCTCTCGGACACCGGCAACTGGACCAACCAGAACGTCGTGTTCGCCAAGGCCCTGCGCGACATGTTCCCGCTGGCGAAGACGATCTTGAAAGGCGCTTTGCAGCGCGACGAATGCCGCGGCGCCCATTTCAAGCCGGACTTCGCCTTGCCCGGCCTGAGCGCCGCGTCGCCCGCGGAACTCCGTCGCGAGGCGGAGCAGTGGTGCGACCGGTTCGAGGCCAACACCAAGAGGTGGCTCAAATCGACGATCGCCGTGTTGAAAGACGGCGAACCGGAGTTGAGTTACGAAGACGTCGATACGTCGCTGATTCCACCGCGGCCGCGGCTGTATGGTCTGGTGGGCGCCGAGATCATCGAAGAGGTCTGGAAGCAGCGGCAAGCCAGCCGTCCGCCGCAGCCCTCCACCGACGGTAACGGCGCGACAGTCAAGCCCGCCGTTGCCGTAGCAACGTAGCGTGGGACCAGCGAGCTTGCGAGCGCCGGCCCACCGAGGGGCGGGTGGTCGAGCGATAGACGATTCCCCTGCGGATCCGGAGCTATGAAGACACGAATCATGTACATGGAGAATAAGTCCGCACAGGGCCTCAATGCCGTAGGCCGCATAGGACGGGTTCGTTTCTCCAAGACCTACAAAACGATTTACTACAGGGACCATGTTTTTCATCGGCTGGGCGGGCAGGGCTTCAAAGCCAACTACTACGATGAAGTAACCGGCGATGAGTGGTGGATTTCCGGCCCGCACACAGACGGTGACGATCGCCTGTATGGCGGTCAACGTGGCGTCGAAATCGACGAGGACGTTGCCGAAGAATACTGGCGGGAAATTCGCGGCATGGAACCATCAAAGAATTTGTGACGATGTCTAAGCTAAGCGACTAACTCGCATACGGTTTGCCGAGAGACCGCCGGCTCCCGATCCCCCCTACAATCCAAAATCGAAAATCCAAAATCCAAAATCAAACCTGATGGACCAGTCCACCACCACGCACAGCGCCCCCTCAAGTCACGCGGCTCACGAGCACAACGGCCACGCCGCCGCCCGCCCCACCACGTTCACCGTCCGCGTGCTGCGGCAAGACGCACCGGGCGAGCCGAGCTACTGGGAACGGCACACGGTGCTGCGCGAGAACGACATGAACGTCATCAGCGTGCTGCAGCGCGTCGCCGCGCAGGCCCGCACGTCCGACGGCAAGCCGGTGCCGCCCGTGGCCTGGGACTGCAACTGCCTCGAGGAAGTCTGCGGGGCGTGTACGATGCTGGTGAACGGTCGCGTGCGGCAAGCTTGCACCGCGCTGGTCGACCGGCTGTTGGAAGAAGAGCCCGGCGAGATTGAATTGCGGCCGGTGACCAAGTTCCCGGTCGTCCGCGACCTGGTGGTCGACCGTTCGCGGCTGTTTCGCGCGCTCGAAAAGGTCAAGGCGTGGATCCCGGTGGATGGCTATCACGAAATGGGGCCGGGTCCGCGGCAGTCGCCGGACATGCAGCAGCAGGCCTATCCGCTCAGTCAGTGCATGAGCTGCGGCTGCTGTTTGGAAGCCTGCCCGCAGTATCTCAAGGTGGAGGTGGAGCAGGCCGCCGGCCACGCCGGTGAACCCGCCGAGACCGACGAACAGTTTGCCGAGCGGCAGCGGGTGGAATACGACCGTCACTTCATCGGCGCGCACGCCATCAGCCAGGTGGTGCTGTTCAACACGCATCCGACCGGGGCGCTGAACGCGGGCGAGCGGCTGGACGCCTTGATGGCCGAAGGGGGCCTGCAAGTTTGCGGCAACGCCCAGAATTGCGTGGCGGTTTGTCCCAAGGAGATTCCGCTCACCACTTCCATCGCCCGCGCCGGCCGCGCCACCACGCTGCACTCCCTCAAACGCTGGTTCGATCGTTGAGTTCAGCCGAAATTGGAAAATACCGTAATGTTGCGCGCGCCATGCATGACACGAGCGATTCGCACGCCATGAACATCCGGAAGATAAAAAATGACGTAGCTTCCGACCGAGAAGCTGCGCAGGTCGGGACGAAGATCGTCACGCTTTTCGCCAAGCTCGGGGAAATCCGCCGACAGGCGAAACCGCTCGTAGAACGCACTGACCAGCCGCCGCGCTGCAGCGCGCTTGTCGCGCGCGACATATTCACGGATTTCGGCGAGATCCGTCCGCGCCAGATGGGACAGGGCGAACCGCCTCATGCGCCGTTCTTCTTCGCTCGCAGCCGTCGCGCCTCCGTTTCAATGTCGTCCAAAAACCGCTCCAACGATTCGTCGTCATGCTCGGTAAACTCACCGGTGGAGAACTGTGCTATGCCCGCGTCAAGCTTTGCCAGCAGCCGCTCGCGCTGCTCCAATAGACCGAATGCCGTCCGCACGACTTCACCGGCACTTGGGTAAACTCCACTTTCGACCCGCTGTTGAACAAACGATTCGAACTCTTCGGACAACTGCAAACCCATAAGCACATCTCCCAACAAATCCTCGCTAACCCGTTTGCCGTCTATTTTAACCGCGTAAACGTGACGATGGAAAGTCTCCGACACCCTCTTTTTGTCATGCCACGACCATTCTTCGCCATATCGCTCCGGGCATCCGCCGCGTTCATGCTTCTCTTCGCAGCCTCCGGACGGGCGGCTGACGACGCGGGTTACTCGCTCCAAGACCCCGAGTTGAAGCTGGTGTCGATCGACTCGTCGGCCGATGAATCGTTCTTTTCGGTGCGGGGCGATTCGATGGGCCGGCTGTTTGTCGGCGGCCGGCGCTCGTTGTTCGTGTACGAACCCGACGAGCGAGGAGGCTATCGGCCGCGGCGGCGGTTGTATCAGTTTCCCGATCATACCTGGATCAACGACATCGCCATCCGCGGCGACGACCTCTACCTGCTCACGGTCAGCGCGCTCTACATCTTGCCCGGCGGCGTCACCCAGCGCGACGGGCTGAACGTGCGGCGGCTCGTGTGGGGCGTTCCCCTGGGCCACGTACACCAGTGTTTTCACGCGCTGGCTTGGGGACCGGAGGGCGACCTGTACCTGTCGATGGGCGATCCGGTGGTCGGCTACGGCGACTTCAGCCGGCCCGACCATTGGTGCCATTGGACGTTCTTCAGCCAGCCCGACGACACGCCCACGCCGTACACGGGCGTCGGCGGCGTGTTTCGCTGCCGGCCGGATGGCAGCGGCTTTCAAGTGGTCGCCCGTGGCATGCGGAACGCGTGCGGTCTGGCCTTCGACCGGCACTGGAACCTGTTTTCCAACGACAACGACCACGAGAGCATTCCCGATTTATACGTGCCCGGCCGGCTGCTGTACGCGACGCCGCACGCCGAGTTTTTCTGGCCGCGGGGCTGGATGGTGGAAAAGACGCCCGAGCGCCGCGACCTGCTCGATACGCTGTTCGCCGGCATGGGCCGGGCAGTTCCGGTCGGCCAGGCGTATTATCACGACGACTTCCTGCCGGCCCGTTACCGCGACAACCTGCTCGTGGCCCGCTGGTGTACGCGCAGCGTGACGCGCTATCCGCTCCAGCGGCGGGGCGCCGGCTTCAAGGCCGACGAGCACGTGCTCTTGGCGTGCCAGAACGACGCCCGGCCGGTGGGCGTGTGCGTGGGCCGCGGCGGCCGCATCTTCGCCACGGTGGCCCATATGGCCCACAACGAAGGTTCGCCGGCCTACAAGAGCGACCTCGTGATGATCACCCGCCGCGACGATCCCGCATCGCATCCGTTTGCCGCGATCGATCTTGCGCGGGCCAAGCAGCGGCAACTTTGGGCGGAACTGTCGAACGCATCGTGGTCGAGGCGCAGCGCGGCCCACGTCGAACTGCTGCGGCGCGGCGAGGCGCTGCTCGGCGAGGCGGCCGAACGGCTGCGCCGCGTTTCTCCCGATGATCCCAGCCGGTCCCATTTGATCTGGCTTACTGCGGCCGGCGCTGGCGGCAAGCCCGATGAGTTGATCGCATTTACGCGGGACAAAGGCACCGACATCCGCCTGCAAGCCATTCGGGCGCTGGCCGAGTTTGCCCCTCAAACCACGCCGCGAGAGGTTTTCATCGCCGCCCTGCACGATTCCGACCTGCAAGTGCAACACGCAGCTTTGCTGGCTTTCTTTCGAACGGTTGGCCCTTTGCCCGATGAGGTGCTTGCCGACCCGGCGCGCAGCGGCGATAGCTACTTGCGGCAGACCGCGGCGCTGCTTCTGGCGGAACGAGCGACCTGCGACGACCTGGCGCGTCTCTGCGCCGCCCGCCGCGACGCGGCCAGCCGGTTGGCGGGCGTGTTGGCCGCCGGTTTTCGGCTGACCGTGCCGCCGGCCACGCAGCCGATTGCCGGCGATTTGCCGCTGGCAAAACTCCCTTCTCCGGAGCAACACCTCATCCAGTTCGCCGACGCCAAGATCGATCTCCGCGAGCGCGGACGCATCGGCAACTTCACCATGGCCGAGCACTGGCGGGCAGGCCAACACTCGACCGAGCAAGAGCAACTCTTTTCGCTGTTGGTCGAGCGGCTGGCCGATGCCGACGAGCCGGTCCGCTTGCAGGCCGCCCACTTCTTGCGGTTGCTGAACGACGCCCGGAGCGAACCGGCCGTCGCCCGGGTCGTCGAAGAAAGCGAAGAGCGCCGCCTGGCAGTCGCGCCGTTGAAGGGCGTCGGCCGTGTCTGGCTGGCCGGGCCTTTTGCCGATCACGGGCGGGGTTTTCAAACGGGGCATCCACCCGAAGCGGCGGCCATCGACCTGTCGGCCCTTTATCCGCAAGGCGACGCCAAGATCGCCTGGAAAGAGGTCGAGAACTCCACGCACATCGATCTGGCGCGCAAGTTCGGACCCTGCGACGATGCGTCGTTCTATGCCTATTTCCGCCTGGAGACCGTGCGGCGCGAGCGCGTGCGGCTGATGGTCGGTTCCGACGACGGCGTCAAGGTCTGGCACAACGGCCGCGAGGTCTGGTCGCAGGATGTGGTGCGCGCGGCGCTGCCGTTGCAAGATGTCGTGCCGCTCGTACTTGAGCCGGGCGGCAACGATGTGCTGGTCCGCGTACAAAATGTATCGGGCGACTGCGGCATGTATCTGCACTATCGGGCGTTGGGAAGCGTGGCGCTGCGGTTGCCCGAAAAGCTGGGAGCCGATTCTCTGGCCGAGCGGCTGAAGAGCGCGGCCGGCCAGAGCGGCAACGAGCTAAGCGGCGAGTTTCTCAAGGTCGATTGGACGAAGACCGTGGCCGAGGCCGACGCGGGCCAGGGCCGGCGGCTGTTCGAGAAGCTGGGCTGCGTCAAGTGTCACGCCGTCAGCGCCGATGCCTCCGGCACGGGCGGCCCCAGCCTGGCCGACGCGGCCAAGCGATTCACGCTGGCCTATCTGGTTGAATCCGTGTTGTTGCCCAGCAAGCAAATGTCGCCGCTTTTCCGTCGGACTTCGATCGAAACCGACGCCGGGCAGGTTGTCACCGGCCTGGTGGTGAGTGAGACGGCCGACGGCCTGGAGTTGCTCCAGCAAGACGGCACGCGCCGGACTCTCGTGAAGAGCGAGGTCGCCCGGCGCGATCTCCAGGAGCTTTCGCCGATGCCCGTCGGCATCGTGAAAACGCCCGCGGAGCTAAGCGAGCTGCTGGCCTACCTGCTCCGCGGAGAGCAATGAGCTGATACAATATCGCGGCGTGATGTTGATGGCCAACGTCAGCGAAGCATCGCGCGAGAGTGGCGGAATTGGCAGACGCGCTGGACTTAGGATCCAGTGGGGAAACCCATCCGGGTTCGAGTCCCGGCTCTCGCACTGCAACGAGTTATACTTCACGCGGCCGAGAATGAGACGTGGGTGGCGGCTGGGGCAGAGTCTGGCCGCGTGGAGGCTGGCACCTCGTTGATCTTGGCGGCCGGGCGATGCCCCGGTTGGACGCACCGGGGCATCGCTTGGCCGCCACGCCATTGAAAGTCGGCAGCCGCTATCGGGCCAAGCTCTGCCCCAGCCACCGCTTTTCCTGGCGGGCATTGAACGTTTCCAGCAGCGTGTGGCGGGGCAATCCGTGTGCCAATCGCCGGTCTGTAACGGTTGTGCCGCAAATTACTGATGTAGCGTTGGTGCCGAAGACGATAGGCCCTAAGACGCCGCCGAAAAAAAGGCCGCGCGTGCGCTTGTTCTGCTGTCTGGGCTGGGAAAGGACTTACCCTCATGACGCCGGAATCGCTGTTCCGTCGGTTTTGCCAACGTCTGCGCAAAAAAACGCGCCAACGGCCCCGCTTCACCAAAGCGGGCGTCCTGGGCCGCACCATCGAAAACCTGGAAGACCGCAGTCTTCTCTCGGCCACCTATCTACCCATCAACCCCACGGGCGCCGCCGACCCCTCGAACATGGCCGCGCTCGGCGGACAGGTGCTCTTCGCCGCCAACGACGGTTCCACCGGCGTCGAACTCTGGAAGAGCGACGGTACGGTGTCGGGCACCACGCTCGTCAAAGACATCAATCCGGGCAGCACCGTCATCAACAGCGTGACAACTCCCAACAGCTCCGATCCCACCGATCTGGTGACGGTCGGCGGCTACGTCTACTTCGCCGCCAACGACGGCAGCGACGGCACCCAGCTTTGGAGAAGCGACGGCACCGCCTCGGGCACCACCATGGTGACCGGTCTCAACGCGTCGGGCGGAGGCATCGCTCCGGCCGACCTCACCAACCTCAACGGCAAGCTGTTCTTCGCGGCCAACGACGGCAGCGACGGCACGCAGGTCTGGACCACCGACGGCACCGCGGCCGGCACGGTCATGATCAGCAACCTGCGGCCCTCCAGCGGCGCGGCCGACCCCTCGCAGCTTACGGCCGTCGGCAGCTCGCTCTTTTTTACGGCGAACGCCGGCGCGTCGGGCACTCAGCTTTATGTGACCAGCGGCTCGTTGGCAGGCACGCACCTCGTCTACGGCGTCACCAACGGCACGATCGGCGCTTCACCCTCCGATCTCACCGACGTCAACGGCACACTCTACTACGCGGGCTACGACAGCGTGTACGGCAACCAGTTGTGGAAGAGCGACGGCACGGCCGGCGGCACCGAAATGGTGACCGAAATCGGGTCCGGAAGCTCGTTTCCGACCAGCTTGACCGACGTCGCCGGCACGCTGTATTTCGCGGCCAACGACGGCACGCACGGCGTGCAGCTTTGGAAAAGTGACGGCACCGCCGCCGGCACCACGATGGTCGCCGACATCAATACCAGCGCAGCCGGAGCGAGCTCCTATCCGGCCGAGTTGACCGACGTCGATGGCGTGCTCTACTTCCGGGCCAACGACGGCGTCAACGGCACGCAGCTTTGGAAAAGCGACGGAACCGCGGCCGGAACGACGATGGTGGCAGCCGTCAACGCCGGCAGCGTCGGCTCGACGCCCGACAATCTGACGGCCGCCAACGGTTACCTCTTTTTCACCGCCAATGACGGCGTACACGGCTTCGAACTTTGGCAAAGCGACGGCACGGCGGCCGGCACCACGCTGTTGGCCGACATCAATCCGGGCGCGCCCAGCTCGAACCCCAGCAATCTGACGTCGGCCGGCAACACCCTGTTTGCCGCGGCCAACGACGGCACGCACGGCGTTTCACTGTATGCCGCGGCCATTCCCACCCCGCGGCCCGTGCTGGCCGAGGCAACATACTATTACAGTCCCGGCGGGATGATCACCGCCGCGGCGCCCGGCGTGTTGAGCGGGGCCACACCGACCTCCGGCACGCTCACCGCCGTGCTGGTCAGCCCGCCCTCGCACGGATCGCTGACCCTCCACAGCGACGGCTCGTTCACCTACACGCCCGACGCGGGATTCCGGGGAAAAGACACGTTCACCGTGAGCGCGACGAACGGTTCGAGCAGTTCGGCACAGAACGCCGTCGTGACCGTCGAAAGCTCCGATTACCGCTGGGTGGCTAATCTTTACACCGTGGTGCTCGGCAGGGCGGCGGGCGCCGCCACCGACGCCGAGATCACGTACTGGGTCGACCAGCTCGCCGCCGGAACCACTCGCGCCGAGATCAGCGAAGTCTTCACGCACTCGAACGAGTATGACACGCACCTCGTCAACGGATACTTCGAGCAACTGCTGGGACGCGCCGCCGATCCATCGGCCCTGAGCTATTTCGTGGCCGAACTGGAGGCGGGCGTCTCGTCCGACACCGTGGTGGCACAAATCGTCAGCTCCAGCGAGTTCACGACGATGGCCGGTTCGACCAACGGCTTCGTCAGCAATCTGTATAATGCACTGTTGGGACGCCTGCCCACAGGGGCGGAGTTCAGGTATTGGGTCGGGCAGTTGAATGCTGGCGTCACGCCGCAGGAAGTGGCCAGCATCTTTGTGGCCTCGACGGAATACCGGGAGATTGCGATCAACAATCTGTATGAGCAATATCTGCAGCGGGCCGCCGACGCCGACGGCATGGCCTTCTGGCTGGCGGAGTTCCAGAATGGACAGACGTCGCAGGCATTGGCAGCGACGCTGGCCGCCAGCGAGGAGTTTTACGCCACGTAGCCCGCTTGCTCCGCAAGCGGAACGGCGTTTTCACGTGGCTGGGTTTTCCATAAGTTCGGTCCAAAGGTAGTGGAGAACCGTTCCGCTTGCGGAGCAAGCGGGCTACCTGGGCGGAGCCGAGGAAGACGCGGTGAATGACGCACTGACACCCCTGGGCAAGATGACGGCCTTCTACATCCCGGCGCACAAGCTCGATGCGCCGGCCAGGGAGCACGGCGCCACGCCACGCGACACGATCCACCGGTTCCTGATTGAGCACTTCCGTGCATATACGCACGCTCCTTCGCTGGTGAAAGGCTTCTGGCTCGACGATCAGGGGCGCATGCAGCACGACGTGCTGGAACGTTTCGAGGTTTCATTTGGCGCCGAGCACGAATTCGAACGGCTGGTGGGCTTTCTGCGTCAAATCTGCGCGAGTCTGGGCGAGGAAGCGATTTACCTGACGCGGGGAGAAGAGAGCTTTCTGGTACACCGCAGGTGACGGATTCGCTGGCACGCGATATGCTATGGAGAGCATTCGTCGGCTTAGTGAGCGTCGATGAGAGAAAAAGGGGCCGAGGGAAGAACCATGAGCAACCGTATTGAATTTGTGGGTGGACCGTATGACGGCCACCGTCAAAGTGTGCCGTCGCCGGAGGCCCTGGCCGAAACGGTGGCCTTGCCCGTGAATCGCAACATCTTTCGCATGCTGTCGGGCCTGCCCGCCATGGCCGGTGCCCGCACAACCAGCATTGCCATCTACGAGCTGGAGAAGGCGGACGACTGCGTGCGTTATTTTTTTCTCGGGGCCACTTCGGCCGCGGAGCCGTTTGCCCAGACCTGAGTTGCGACCGGATCGCATCGCGTGGACCGCAGGCGTAGGGTGGGACCAGCGAACTTGCGAGCGCCGGCCCACCGTCGGCGCGACGTCGTTCACGGTGGGCCGGCGCTCGCAAGCTCGCTGGTCGCACCCTACAATGATCTCATGAGCCATCAATGTCATCGGCTTCGCCTCCCGCGGTTGCCTGTCAGTCCGATTCGTTTTGCGTTGGCCGCTCTCGTCGGCGTTTTGATGGCCGTTGGTCCGCATACGATCACGGCGGCCGACGGTCCGACTGAGCCGGAGCCAGCTCTGGCGGAGCGGTCCGACGAACCCGACGTGGGCGAACCGGGCCGCATGAAGTTGAAGCGTCCGGGCGAGCGCGAGTTCATCGTCGATCTGGCCGATCTTATTTCATCGCCCGACGAGCAACACATCCGCGAGATTGCGACCAAGCTGCTCGACGACAAGGCGACGCCGGTCATCGTCGTCACGATCGAGTCGATGGCCAAGTACGGCGGCGACGGCATGCGCATCGAGACCTTCGCCCATCTGTTGTTCGATCAGTGGACGATCGGGCATGCCAAGCTCGACGGTCAGCTCTGGAACACCGGCATCTTGCTGCTGGTGTCGGCTGACGACCGCAAGGCCCGCATTGAGTTGGGCGCGGGCTGGAAGCACGAGCAAGACGCCTTGGCCCAGCAGATCATGGAAGAGCAAATCATTCCGCGTTTTCGCCAGGGCGACTTTTCCGGTGGCATCCTGGCCGGCATCGAAGCGCTCGACAAAATGGCGCGCGGCCTGGAGTTGCCGAAGCCACCCACGCCTTGGTGGCAGCCCGTGTTGGTCGTAGCGGCCATCGCGTTGATGATCTTCACGGTGGTCTCCCTCATTCGCCGCGGCGCCGGCGGTTGGGCCTGGCTCTTGTGGGGAGCGATCTTCTCGATCGTGGGCTACCTGCTTTACTCGTTCCTGAGAAGCTCCATGAACTCGGGCGGAGGCGATTTCTCAGGCGGTTCGTTCGGTGGAGGTTATTCGGGCGGCGGTGGCGCCACGGGGTCGTGGTAACGAGGAGAAACAATAACAATGCAGAGCGTTGCCAAGAAGCTCGCGGCCCACGACTACCAGCGGATCAACGAAGCGGTCGCGGCTGCCGAGGCGAAAACCTCGGCCGAGATTGTGCCGGTCGTGGCGGCCGTATCGGGTCGCTACGATCGGCCGGAAGACATCGTCGGCCTGTGGGCGGCTGCCGGTTCGTTGGCAGCCACGTGGGCGCTGTTGCCCGAACACGCCGGCGCGGGCGACTGGGGATCGTTGCCGCCTTGGGCGTATTTGTTGGTGCTGGTCTTCAGCATGGTGGTGGGCTTTGTCGTGGGCGCGGTCGTCGGTGCTCACGTCGATTGGTTGCGGCACTTGTTCACGCCCGCGCAGCAGATGCGCGACGAGGTGTTCGCCCGCTCGCGACAAGTGTTCTTCGACGGCCGTGTACACCACACGGCCGGCCGGACCGGACTGTTGATTTACGTTTCGCTTTTCGAGCGGATGGCCGCCATCGTCGCCGATGAAGCGGTGGTTGCCAAGCTCGGTCAGCCGGCCTTGGATGAGCTGCGCGACCATCTCACCGCATCGCTGCGCGGGCAGCCATTGGCCGACGCGATTTGCAACACCGTCGCGGCCGCCGGCCGGCGGTTGGCGGCCGTGCTGCCACGCGCCGAAGGCGACGTCAACGAACTGCCCGACGCGCTGGTGGTGCTCGATCGGCGGCTGTAGGGTTTCATGGATTGCCGAGTCCCACGAGCTCGCACGTCAAGATCCGCCGTGTTCCGGCGAATCTACTTTCAAAGGCACAACTGCAAAGGATAACCGTCATGCCGGACTGGGAGTGGATCGTTCATCGCACCACGGAGCTGACGCACGACCATTGGTTGAAAGTGGTGGCATCGGGTGCGGCGCTGGCGTTCAGCAGCTTGTGGGCCTTTTTCTGGACCTGGCGGAGCTGGCGCAGTCGCCAAGACATGGACGTGATTCATGTTTCGCAGAACACGATCGTCGTGCGCCGAACCGGCGCCGACGACACCGAGGAGTTCTGGTTGATCCTCGACGTCCACTTCGAAGATCCTCTGGAGCAAGTCATCTCGCATCCGATGCCGCGACGACTGATCCGGAGAGCCGCCAAGAAGACGACCGAGAACCAACCGTTCCTGGTCTTTCCGAGCGAAGACCGCTGGTACGTCCTGAATCTGGTGCGGCTGGCGATTGCCGAGCCGTTCAAGGTTGGCACGGCCGCCAAGATGGTGCCCGACGCCAGGGTTGCGGAGGTGGAGTGCGTTTTCGCACTCACCTTTGAGCGATACAAAGGGATACGGCAGCGGAAGATCCGCGTGATGCTCGTTCCCCGTGCGGTGCTCGACAACCCGACTGTCTTCGAACGGCCGATGCGGCTGGAAGCGGAATCGCACCGCGATCGGATTACCACCTTGAAAGCGATGCAGCGCGACTGGCTGCGAGGCGAAGAATCGCAGTTCTGCATGAACGTGCGGCTCAACGTGCCGCTGTAGCCGCCCAGGCGAGCGGGAGGCGCGAGTCTCCCGGTAAGGGGAGGTCTTTCTTCCCAGAGGTCGCTATGTAGTGACCGTTGCTCTTCGAGCATGTGGATTCAGAACCAACCGAACGACAATCATCGTCGAGGCAACCGGCGACTTTGATCTTTCGGTAAGAGAGACGCTAACCGCCATGCCGCAATCTAGCCTCATTCCCCGCCAACGATAGACGTTTTTGGCACCGCACCCACAACCGCCCCGCCGACGCTAAAATGTAGGCATGGCCATTAAATCGAGGTGGTATCGCTGGCCCCGCAACGCGCTCTGTTGCATTATGCTTGTCGAAAGCGTGTGGCTGGCCGTGCAGTGGTGGCTGACGAGACGCGAGGAATTGATCTATATGTTCTTCGTCATCGCCGTGCTCGCGGTCGAGCTTTCCATAGAGTGGCACCGCGACAAACAGGCCAAGTAGCTCACCCCGCCCCGGCGGCTGCCGTGGTATGATGGCGGCATGGAAGAGAAACCGTCTGTCAAAGTCGAGCGGCCACGCAAACGCTGGGAGCCGCTGATAAGCTTGAAAGACCTGGCGATGATCGGCGGAGCGATGCTGCTCCTCGGAGCCATTGCCATCGCATGCGTGTTCCTTGCAGTTAACAATTTCAGGGAATAGCCCCTGCCTAATTCCCGCGCACGCCGCTAGGCCCCCGAAACCCGGTTTTCATTTGACAGACTGGCAAATGGAATCACTACCTGCCGCCGTTGCCCGGTTGCCGCGCGCTGGCCGCGGCAGTATAATTCGCGGTTTCGTCGCACGCGATTCTGCCCGCCGGTCCGATGGCGGGAGCGAACATAAACTAAGGAGATTCTCGTGGCAATTCGTGTCGCAATCAATGGTTTCGGCCGCATCGGCCGGCTGGTGTTCCGTAACTTGATGGCCCGGCCCGGCGAGTTCGAAGTCATGGCCATCAACGATCTTACCGATACGGCCGCCCTGGCGAACCTGCTGAAGTACGACAGCATCCATCGCCGCTATCCCGGCACCGTCTCGCACGAAGAAGGGACGCTGATCGTGAGCGGCAAAAAGATCAAGGCGCTCGCCGAACGCGATCCGACCAAGCTCCCCTGGGGCGAGCTGAAGATCGATGTCGCCGTGGAAAGCACCGGCATTTTCACCGGCCGTGCGGGCGGCGGCAAGCCCGGCTACGACACCCACCTGCAGGCCGGTGCCAAACGGGTCGTGCTGAGCGCCCCGGCCAAAGACGGCGCCGACATCACCTGCGTGCTCGGCGTCAACGACGACAAGCTCTCGCCCGCTCACAAATGCATCTCCAACGCAAGCTGCACGACCAACTGCTTGGCGCCGGTGGCCAAGGTGCTGAACGACACCTTCGGCATCGACAAGGGCCTGATGACCACCACGCACGCCTACACCAACGACCAGAACGTACAGGATCTGCCGCACAAAGATCCTTATCGTGCCCGTGCCGCCGCGCTCAACATCATTCCCACCTCGACCGGCGCCGCCAAGGCCGTCGGTCTGGTCATTCCTGAGTTGCAAGGCAAGCTGACGGGCATCTCCATGCGCGTGCCCGTGCCGACCGGCAGCGTGGTCGACCTGACCGCCCTGATGAAACGCGACGTCACGGCCGAAGAGGTCAACCAGGCCATCAAGAGAGCTGCCGAAGGGAAGATGAAAGGAATTCTGTGCTACACGGAAGACCCGATCGTCTCCAGCGACATCATCGGCGACTCGCACAGCTCGATCTTTGCGGCCGACTGGACGCAGGTCATCGGCGGCAACCTGCTGAAGGTCATAAGCTGGTACGACAACGAGTGGGGCTATAGTTGCCGAACCGTCGATCTGATCGAGCGCGTCGGCAAGTTGGGCCAGTAGAGTTTCGGCAAAGCGGTAGGGTGGGGCCAGCGAGCTTGCGAGCGCCGGCCCACCACGTTGCTAATGGTGGGCCGGCGCTCGCACGCACGCTGGCCCCACCCTACCGCGTTGCCGAAACTCTACTGGCCCAACTTGCCGACGCGCTCGATCAGATCGACGGTTCG